>VBPP01000166.1 GCA_005877365.1 Nitrososphaerota archaeon | reverse complement strand
CGAGACGACTTCTGATAGGGACTTCGAGACGCCCTTGGTTACCACGTCCGAGATCGTCGACCCGAGGTTCTCCGACGTGGCCCTGAACCCGGTGAAGACTCTGGATGCCGCATCTGAGATGGTCGGAGTCTCCGCGAGCGTCCTGAACCCCGTGAAGACTCTGCCGAGGACGTCGGAAGGCACAACGCTCTCCAGCGGGAACTTTCCGGCGCCCTTCCTCACCGAGTCTGCTATCGAGACGACTACTGATAGGGACCTCGCGACGCCTTTGTTCACCACGTCCGAGATCATCGACGCGAGGTTCTCCGACGTGGTCCTGAACCCGGTGAAGGCTCTGGATGCCGCATCGGAGATGGTGGGAGCCTCCGCGAGCGTCCTGAATCCCGTGAAGACTCTGCCGAGGACGTCGGAAGGCACAACGCTCTCCAGCGGGAACTTCCCGGCGCCCTTGCTCACCGAGGCTGCTATCGCCGAGGCGAGGTTCTCCGACGTGCTCCTGAACCCGGTGAAGGCCCTGGCCACGCTGTCGGACAACGCAGACACCGAACTCTCGGAGATAGCGCGCGCCCCCGTGAAGACTCTGCCGACGACGTCGGAAGGCACAACGCTCAGAAGCGGGAACTTCTCGGCGCCCTTGCTCACCGAGGCTGCTATCGCCGAGGCGAGGTTCTCCGACGTGCTCCTGAACCCGGTGAAGGCCCTGATCACGCTGTCGGATATCGCAGACAACGAATTCTCGGAGATAGCTCGCGCCCCCGTGAAGACTCTGCCGAGGACGTCGGAAGGCACAACGCTCTCCAGCGCGAACCTCCCGACGCCCCTGCTCACCGAGTCTGCTATCGAGACGACTTCTGATAGGGACATCGCGACGCCTCTGTTTACCACGTCTGAGATCGTCGACGCGAGGTCCTCCGACGTGGTCCTGAACCCGGTGAAGACTCTGCCGACGACGTCGGAAGGCACAACGCTCTCCAGCGCGAACCTCCCGACGCCCCTGCTCACCGAGTCTGCTATCGAGACGACTTCTGATTGGAACGCCTGGAAGCCTTTGCCTATACCGACCGCGTCTGAAATCGTCGATGCGAGGCTCTCCGACGTGGTCCTGAACCCGGTGAAGACTCTGGATGCAGCATCTGATATGGTGGGAGTCTCCGACAGCGTCCTGAGCCCATTGTACACCCTGGTCGCGAGGTCGGAGGGTGCTACTGCCTCGGAGAGGAAACTGAAGGTGCCCTTGTTCACGGTGTCTGATATCAGAGATGCCAAGTTCTCCGAGATCCCCCTAGCTCCGCTGAAGACTCTAGCTACAGAGTCGGCCACTGTTGGGCTCTCAGTCAGCGTCCTGAATCCCGCGAAGACTCTGACGGCGACGTCGGAAGGCACAACGCTCTCCAGCGCGAACCTCCCGACGCCCCTCCTCACCGAGTCTGCTATCGCCGAGGCAAGGTTCTCCGGCAGTCCCCTGAACCCCGTGAAGGCTCTCGACGCTATATCGGAGATGGTCGGAGTCTCTGTCAGGCTCCTAAATCCAGTGAAAAGTCTGTCCGTCACGTCAGACAGCGCCGGAGTCTCGAAGACGAATTTCCCCGCCGACTTGCTTATGCTGTCAGTCACGTCGCCCGCGATGCTCGCCGTCAGTCCCCTGAACCCCGTGAAGACCCTCACTATCGCGTCGGATATCGCCGGCATTTCGGCGAGCGCCCTGAACCCCGTGAAGAGTCTGACCATGGCGTCGGAGAGAGGGGGAGTCTCCGAGTTTGTTCTGAATCCCTGGAAGAGCTTGGTACTGGAGTCCGAGACTACCGGGCTCTCCCCAGGCGGGGCCCTGAACCCCTGGAAGAAGTTCCCCTGCGAGTCCGAAACCGTTGGGTTCTCAGGCAGCGAGTATGAGTACGCGAACCCTGGAGTGCCGACATCGCTCGCCGCAGTCACCGTCGTCTCCCGGACCGTTTCTCCCGAAGCACCCGCGACGGTAACGTGGAGCCAGTATTCGACGACGAGGAATTTGACGTTGTCGAACGGACCGACCGTCCCGGTCACGTAGGTCCTTTTGGTCGCGGCGGTCGAGATGACGTTCGTGGTGTTGTCCCAATTCTTGAAGAGGAAGGCGCACGTCCCCTCGCTCGAGGTCTGGCAGTTCCAGACGGTGATCCATACCGAAGCGGTCCCGGTCGAGGCGCTCGACCCCACCGTGAGATCGAAGTTCCATATACCGCTGACAATCTGCGCACCGATCGCCGATGGGGTCTCCCACGCGTAGCCCGATGGCGTGCTGGTTGTCGGAGTCCCGGTCGCACTCGCTGAAATGTCTGGTTCGACCATGAAGTTACCGGTGGTGGTAGAGATGATCTGGGAGGTGCCGGCGAATGGCTTTATCTCGACCGCAACGTCAACCCAAGCATCCGGGGTTGGGAGTGTCCAGGAGAAATTGGTTACTGTGCTTGGCGAGAGTGGCCCCGTCGTGCTCGATGCACCCGCATTTGTACTACCGGAATCCAAGTTCCACTGTGTCGTCGTGGATGCCCCGTTTGTAAAACCACCGATGTGCCCAGACGCAACAAGGTCCATAACCCATGCGTTCGCGTTCGCGTTCGTTATGCTCACGGTGGCTGGAGAGGTGCGCCCATTCGCATTGTCATTAGTAGCCGTCGTCGGGATGGGAGTGCTCTGGTCAACCCCAGTGAACGAGATTACTCCAATGATTGCACCCTTCGACGGAGAGGAGCTCACGACAACGCTAGCAGTCCCACTCGGAGGGTTTACCAGATACCATATTGATCCAGTAGGCTTCTGTGCGTCTGCGACGGCCTGCGTTAGGGCTGTTCCCCCGTAAGTTACGCCGGTGATCGCGACGTTGTCAACCGTCCCGCCGACGATGAGCAGCCTGTTCGCCCCAGTGCCGACTGTGAAGGATATAGTTACGAGTCCAGACGAATCAGTACTTACGGCCGAAGTCGCTAAGTTATCGACGGCTATCCCGAGCACCGCCGCAGTTGTCAAAATGTCGCACCGGCCGGAGCAGGAGCCCGCGGTGGAGCTCCCAAGGTAGTAGGTGTGAATCGCAGCGTGGACGGGAAGAGCTATTGGAACCATAGAAATTATTAGAAGGAAGAGAACCGTAAGGGTCTTCAGTACTCTACGCATCAAAATCCCTCCTGACGCTTAATCCTGCGAGCGCAAAGCGAAAGCAGGAAAATTGGGAAGCCACGATTATGCTTTCGCTCCCGATGTCCAAAGCAAGCAGACCTCTTCGGTTTCCTGATAGCCACATTCCGCCGTTCGAGAGGCGGGAATTGCCCCATGAAAGTGAGGGTGGACCGACCTTGGTGATTTGACGGACGTACTCCATTCTGGCCGCTAGGGACCAACAGCTGCACATCTGCAGAACTATGGACAGGAGGAGGTATCCTTCAATTGGTGGCACCTTGGAATTCTTCTCAGTTGATTTTTGGTCGGAAGGATGCTATATGCAGTATTACCGCATTACCCCGATTTGGAGTGAGCTCTACGGTATTCGGCAAATTCTGCGCCAATTTCTGGAATTCGGGCGGATATCCATCGCGGAAGTGACAGAGTAGCCACGGGCCAAATCCGCGTCAAAAGAGAACCAACTTTATGGAGGCATTAGGGGATTCAGGTCGAGATTCATCTGTAATTCCCGACGTTCAGGTAAAACAAGATACTTCCGGAGGCCGCCGCCACGGCAGTAATAACGGTAAGAATGGGAATTGCATTAAATGGGAGTCTCAAGCTCTCGCCTTTTCGGGCGCAAGTAGGTGCGGGTGAATCCCCGATTAAACGCAACCTCGCCCCGACCTCCTCGTGATTGTGTCTCTTATGGCGATTTACCTGCCATCTGGAAGTTCTGGCTCGCGTCCGATTTCCTTGCGAGCCTGGCCGCCGCTGCGCAGCAGTCGCTTGTTGATGCAGAAATAAATCCTGAGGGAGGAGGTACCGTTACAGATTCTTACGAGTGATTGTATCTGAAGCGCGAGGACGCGCTGATTTCGCGACCAAGATAATAACATTTGAGGTTGAAAATAACTAGGATAATCATGGACGAGCAGATGATGAACAAAGAGTTCTACGAGAGGAGTAAGACTTCCACAATTTCAGTTCTGAACTTGCTTACGTCCTACCTCAAGAAGGTGGAACAAGTCCCGTCCGGAACGGTTGAGAAGAATACGATTCAGAGCGAAGGGTCTTGGAGTACTGTGTATGTCAACGAACCGATGTTTTTCGTATTTCTGCATCGCCACCCAAAAGAAATCGAAAGCTTACCTGAATACGTTGCTTGTACGAAGTTGATGAAATCCGATGGGACAATCACAAAGCAGCTTGATGGCCTCGTCGGTACGTACGCAATCACAGTTCGCCAGACAGCTTAGGATTATCTGAGTCGTTTCGCGAGTGACCAACTTGCACTCCATTCAGGCCAAAACATCTTCGACAGCAATATTTTCGAGCCAAATGTATGGCGATCTGGAACGATTCTTTTACAGTGATAAAATACAATTTCGGGCGATCATTCCTCTCCTAAACTTCACCGGCTATCTCGCCGAAATTCACCTGGGACAAGACTTGAAAATTAGGAGGATTACAACGAGTGAGATAGAGCAGCTTTTGGACTTGCGATTCTCTCCGTTGCGTCATAGTGAAATCATTCATGTCAAGTATGTTGCAGAGTTTGGGCATAGTTTGAAGAAAATTGATTGGCGAAATCACTGGATCGTCAGACAGTCAGTGGCGGGAAACGTTGGACAAGTTGGTTACGGCTTTGCCTATTCAAGCCCGGCATCGTCGGGTACAACACACTTGTAACGAAACAACCAGTAAATTCCCTGCTTTGGGTACAACCATTCAAGGTGGCCCGACCCATAAGCGATTTTTGGGTCCTGCGTGTTCTGTGAGAAGTCGAATCGAGTAGCTTTCAAAATTTTTGGGATGCATTCGACAGAATAGATTTTACACGACCCCCGCTTTGGCCGTGGCAATAAGGCGTCTCAACTACGCCTACGAAAGAGATAAGCTGGAGGTCAAGTTGGTGGATTTGATGCGCATTTGAGGCATTGTTCTTCAAAGAAGGCGAGGTCGGAGAGTTTCGACACAAGCTTTCGGTGCGTGTTGCGCGTTTTCTCGCTAGTGAGTACGAACCAAGAAAGAAAATAACGAAGGGAAGTGAATGATCTCTGCGAGAAAAGAAGCTCGGGTAGTTCGTGGCGAGAACGTTGCTCTAAGCGGTGAATTCATCACTATGGTCGAAAAACTATCTGAGGAACTCAATCAATCTTTTCCTCGAACGCTCGCAGGTTCTTGTTCTCACCAGTAATGGGTAGATGCATCCTCCCCCGTCCCTGGATTGTCCACCAAGAAGAAGATCAACTGGAGGGAGTACACGGATGCTTGAGCATATGGTAAGTCATCCGGAGGAGCTTCTTCATCGTT
The DNA here is from genome assembly GCA_005877365.1 of Nitrososphaerota archaeon. Taxonomy (GTDB): domain Archaea; phylum Thermoproteota; class Nitrososphaeria; order Nitrososphaerales; family Gagatemarchaeaceae; genus TA-13. The sequence goes on along the minus strand of VBPP01000166.1, from coordinate 6,119 downwards.
AGGACGTGGGCGTACTTCCCTTTCCCAGTCCGCTTCTTCTCGTACTCGTACTAGGTCTTGATGTTCCGGTTCCTCCGCGTGACGGTATCAGACATTACCGAGAGAGCCCACCTTGCGATGGATGGGCCGTCCTTGGACATTCGCCCTCTCCTCTTTACGTTGGCGCTGTCCCATCTCTCCGGAATGATTCCGAAGAAAGCTCGCAAGGTGATCGAAGGAAAGGAGCCTGTTCACGTCCCTGATGTAGGAAGAGAGGAAGGAAACGAGGTAATAGTCGACCCGGGGTTGGTCATGAGCAGCTTTACGTCATCGTCCTCTCTCGCGAAATCCCTTATGCTCGCCTCGAGTGGAACGCACTGCCCCTCGAGGAAGGCAAGCCTGTACATCATCGTCCTCATTACGAGATCTCTCTGGTCACTGAAGCTCAAGGAGAGGATCGCACCTCTCCTCGCGGCAGAGGAGTTGTCGCTGCTCTCGGGGAGCGACTGATAGACTCCTTCCCTCTTGAGGTGGCTGATGACCCTGTCCTTCAGCCTCCCGATCTCAACGCCCAGACCGACTCTCTGTATCAGCAGGTCTCTGAACATCTGCTCGTGCCTTTCCAACAGGTGCGACTCTGGCAACATGCCGACCGTATGCAGCTTCGCGATCTCGAGGCTGTCGATTCGGTCGTTCTTCCTCTTGCTCTTCACGATCCAGGCTAACTCCGTAGGGTGAGCTACCGTAAGACCCCGGTACCCTAGTCCTTCAGAGTCCTGTGGACCGGGTGTGCCATGCCTGTGCCTCGAACGCGACTCTCGCATCCTTTGGCACTATGCTCGCGAAGAGGGAGTATCCTTCGTCATTCATCTGAAATGAGAACCTGTACGTCACATTTCCAACCCGGAGACAATACTGTGACGAGGCTCTCGCTGTCCCCTAGATCTATCCCAGCAACTATGCGGTTCATGACTCTCCCCTTTTTTGGCGCCACTCTTCGCCTTTCTCTTTTCCATCTCTTTCGTCATCACTAAGGCTGTAGCGACTCCCAACCCTGACCGGAGTCGCGGGCGAAGAGCCATCCGCAGAAAACGCCTCACCAGCCAGTCAACTACAACATGTTCATGTCTGTGAAGGCGTAGGGATGGGAGAGCGAAGAGGAGACATATTCAGAGAGAAGGAACACGGACCATAACTGAGTTATTCAACAGGGCTATACTCAGTACATTCGAAAGTGAGTCGTTAGCCTACTTGATTTGATTCCAATGCAAATGGGAGGAGCATGGACCGTTGCCATCTGACCAACTGTGCGAAGGTATAGTCAGAAGGCAACAGAGTACATGCCACCCAAGGAAGGGTGAGCAGGGTTGCGCATAATCTGGCCCTGTCAACCCAGAATGAGCACCTTGTCATACCATCCGCATCCAACGTTCACTTCTCAGGAGAGCAGCTCAACGAGAGTCTGCTCCATCTGTCCGCGGAGGAGAGGTACGCCGAGTCTGGGCTTGAGGACCTTGCGTGCACCCGTGAGGCCCCCTCGGCGGACACGCTCCTCTACAGGTTGAAGAGGCTGAGAAGCGAGGACGTGCATGGCATGCTCATTCAAGCCAACGACAGGGTGCTTGAGGAGCTCAGGAAGAGAGGTTTCTTCAGGAGACCAGTCGTTGCAGCAATAGACCTGACAGATGACCCGTACTACGGCGAGTACAACAACCGCGTGAGGAGGAGCAGGAGGGAGAGAGGGACCAATCTCTTCTACACCTACGCGTCCCTTCACGTGGTGGACGATGGAAGGAGAGTAACCATCTCCGAGATTCCCGTACACCAGCTCGATGACCACGCGCTGATAGTCGAGAGGTTGATCAGCGCGGCCAAGGCTAGGGGAATCAGGATATGCACCCTCCTCATCGACAGAGGCTTCTACTCGGTGGACGTGATGAACAAGCTGGACGAGCTCGGCATCAGGTACCTGATGCCAGCGATAAAGAACGAGAGGATCAAGCGGGCGATAGAGGACCATCACAACGGTCTGATCCCGAACATGGTCAAGTTCTCGATAAGGAACGCCTCTGAGCAGCAGGCATCCTTCGGCCTGATGGTCTACCCGAGGAAGGAAGCTAAGGAGACCGACCCGATTCATGAGCGATACATCGTCTTCGCGACGAACATGCGATACGGTCAGGCGTTCAGGCTCTTCCCAGAGATACCGGACGAGTACAGGAAGAGATGGGGTATCGAGACAGGCTACAGAATGCAGAACCAGATCAAGGCGAAGACGACGAGCACTAACTACACAGTCAGGCTGGTCTACCAGATGCTGTCTGTCATCGTCTATAGCGTGTGGATACTCGCCAACATGATGCTGGCAATCGTTCTCAGAATCGAACTCAGGTCACCAATCATCAAACTAACGCAGCTGAAGAGAGTAATCAGGGTAAGGAAAGAGTGGCCCAAGAGGTCTCCCTAACCCACTTTCGGATGTACTGATACTATGGAAATGATTAGAAGGAAGAGAACCATAACAGTCTCTAGTACTCTACGGATCAAAATCCCCCCGACGCTTAATCCTGCTAGTGCAAAGACACTAGAAACTAAGGGCGATTCTTACCGGACTTGTTGCAAAGCCTGCTCTTTGAAAAGTGAAGAAAAGGGAAGGGAAGAGCAGAGCCACATCCAAGGCAGCTCTGCTACTTTTCTGCAACTGCATTCACCTCTACACGGTGATTGTCCACGTAACCGCGAGTGTGTCGCCTGAGATCATGTTGGTCGATGAGAAGGTGTTTACAAAGACCATTGTGCCCGCTGTCGGGGGGCCGGGCTTTGTGAAGATGGCTGACTTTATGATTCCCGTGTCTGTTGCCGCGGCTGTGAATGTTTTGCTTAGCGTGTAGCAGTATGTTGCAGCACTGGACGTGTCATTGGCTATTCCGCTCTGGTCACAAGCACCGGCTGATGCTAGAAACCCGAATGTTCCTGCAGCTCTCACTAAACCGGCGTCTCCGGCCGCGACGATCTCACTAGTGAGCGTGCACGACGAGGAACCCGATGCGCAATTGCCTACCGCAGGAGCTGTCGCGTCAGTCGATAGAGCGATGTATTGAGCTAATGTGGAGCAGGATGTCTTGCTTCTGGACATCGAACACATGAGCCAGTCTATCCCTCCGGCAGTGATCAGGTTGTGAGTTGCGGTCCTGTAGTTGTACCCGCAGACTGTCGGGCCGAAGCCCTGTGCGATCTGCTCTGGGTTGGCTGTCTGACAGGCGTAACCGACGGGCTTCCATCCGGTGGCTAGCTGTGCCGGGTCGGCAGAAGTCTGTCCTATCTTGAAGAGGTCGTAGACGACGTTGGGCGCGGGCCCTTGAGCCGGCAGGAGAAGGACGACCCCCGCGACTCCCGTCATGGCGACCGCGTATATGGCGACTAATTTGTTGGCAAGGAAAGGCGACCCTGAAAATCCTATTTTCATGTTTTTTCTTTTCACCCCCCTCTCAGCTTTCTTGCGATGCTGACGAGCAGGAAGGGGGCAGTGAAGCCTGCCAGTATCAGGTTTGCGAGGAAACCGACGGTGATGTAGGCATCGATGCTCGCGCTCGAGAACTGACCGGCGGCGAAGACCGCGAACCAGATTGCGCCGAAGAGACCCCAGAGTCTGGTCAGGATGGTCCGCATCGACAACTGGTAGGTTAGCCTTCCCCAAGTCGTGAGACCCAGGATGCCGATGTAGGCGAATGAAATCGCGTGATAGGGGATTATCGAGCCGACGACCGTGTTGTAGATGGGGATTCCCAAGAAGTAGTTCGTCGAGATGATGCCGAGCTGGTCCGATGGCTTGACGACCTCGAAGAGACCGATGCCGCTCCCCGATACGACGGACTGCTGCGCAGCGGCGGCCAGGCTCGCAAGGAAATCGGATGTGAACCAGAACTTCCACATGGCCAGGTACATTGCTACAAGAGGCACAACCACGAGGAGGGTAATGGCGATGTTGCGTGTGGTTCGGGATTCGCCCGCCCCTGCGGGGCCGGTCGGGAGGGCGAGAATTCTCCCACCGTGCATTTCGTTCTCGATTTGGTTCAACTTTTGCTTCTCAACTCTTAGTGTGTGAAGGTCCAGTTGATGGTGATCTGGTCATTCGGGGCCACGCTCGCAGTGTTGCTGAGGACGTCCTCCGCGAAGAGGCTGCCTCCCGACGCTGCATCGAACATGCAGACCTTTGTGATTGTGACCGGTGTGGTACCGGTGTTGGTGAAGGTGAAGGATATCTTGTGAGAGTTGGTCGTTACCGGGGAGAAGGTCCCTAGCGCCCTGCCAAGCCCGTTCGTCGCCAGCTCGCTTGCACAGGTCAGGTCGGTCGGGGATGTGACTGACGCATCTGTCGAGAGTGCTATGTACACACCGCCGCTGGCGCAGGCTGGCGCGCTTGTCGCGCCTCTCGCCGTGCACGTGGAGATTATGCCTTCGCCTTCCGAGACGCTTACGACGTTCCCTCCCCCGTTCGAAGGCTTCGTCGCCACCGAGTAGGCAAAAACAGTAGTCGCGAGGAGCACGATCAGACCTATCATCCTCCAGCCTCCCACAGCCCCTCTCGTCACCAAACACTCATCGACTCCCTGTCCTTCGCTCCTTTGTTGACTTCGCGTTTCTTGCAGGCTTAACGATTATGGAAGCGGAATTCATCATTCGAATCTAGATTCGAACCACGCCGGGAAAAGTTAAGCAATTCTGACGTTATAGTGAAAATCTTACCGAAAATTCTGTTATTGGGTTAGATGGAAAATGCCTCTAACGCTTCTCTGCTGACTTGCTTCGTTCGGCTGCCATACTGCCTTCAGCCGTAAGCTCCTCGTCGATGACATCAAGCGCGTTTTCGATGAATTTCTTGAGCATGGCCATGTGTCGAGCCCTCCTCGGGACTGTCAATTCTATCTGGTCGACAGGCGAGAGGAAGATAATTTGACCCGATGATTCACTCGGCGGGGAGATAGGCATGCTCCGCGGGGAGATAGGCTGGCTAGGCGCCTTAGGACCTGGCTGGATCGGCGGGGACTCAGGCTGGATCGGCGGGGACTCAGGCTGGATCGGCGGGGAGATAGGCCGGCTCGGCGCCTTAGGAACTGACGGAGTCTGAGCCACCACTTGATTCGTACCGGACGTTTTGACCTTCTTTCGCGGGCGTTGGTTGCTTCCAAGCGTGTCTCTCTCCTTTTCCGTCGACCTGAGATAGGCGATGTCGCTATTGAACGCCTTTACGACCCATTCCGCCTTACTTTTTGCGTCTTCACCCGGAATGTCGGCAATCTTGGCCAGATCAGCCGAGAAATCGGCTGGTAGTTCTGCTCCTTTGTTGGTGTAGTGATTGTAGAGTCGTTTCCAGAGAGCAACCTTGAGGAGGGCGGATTTGACCCCATCGGCTTTCTCCTTCCCATCCTCTGAAAGGATGGCCTTCCTTCCTATCTCAGTTACCCGGATTCTTCCGACCCGTCTCTCGACCACCCCGTATGCGGACATCGATGCGACCTTGGCGTTGAAAGCGCCGCCGATTGACGTGTGTCCAAGAAGCTGGGCGACTGAGAGAGAATCAGTGTCGCTCGTCGAGAACTCGTCGTAGATCTGCTTAGTCCAGTCCAGTTACCGTTCTGCCAGTAATGATTAAATCACTTACCGCCCTTACCGGTATTTCTGCTTTGGGGTTCGGCACTTTACTCCAGTAATCCTGAAGAAGAGGGATTCAGCGGAGAAATCTCGACTTGAAGCTGGCGTAGGCCTCTTCGAAGTTCACCCTTCTCGGCGGGGACTTGAATCCGTACGCGCACACCTCCCCGACCGCGCCGTAGACTCGCGATTCGCGGGCCGTTGAGAGCGCCCTTATCACGTCCAGCAGTACGTTCCCGGCGTTGGCGCCATCGGATGAACGGAGGTAGACGTCCACCCCGACTCGCGAGTTCAGGAAGGTGCTCCCGTCAAACCAGAAGTAGCTTGTCCTCTCGTTCCCCATGTAATCGACGTAGTCGGTCGTCCCCGCTACAGTCTCGAACTGGTAGGGGACTTCCTGCGCCACAGAGCTGGTCTTGAGCTTCCTCTTCGCGACCTTAATCTCCTCGTCTATCGTGTTGAATGTCTCGGAGCCGCCTCCTACGTCG
>VBPP01000063.1 GCA_005877365.1 Nitrososphaerota archaeon | reverse complement strand
TACACCTTCAGCGTTACATTCTGAGTTTGAGGCGCGGCGAGGTAGTAGGAGTAGTAGTAGCCGCCGGCAGCTATCACGACGATCGCAACGATGATTGCGGTCACCTTCGCCGAAGTCCCGACCGCCCCTCTTCGCATTGGTCGACGGCAACTCTTAAATGACCTAATAATTTTGTGTGAGGATAATCCGAACACACATGAGCGCGGCAACACACTCTTTCATCTCGTCCGTGAAGAAGGGATGGGTAAGGGACGGAATTCTCCGAAGCCTCGCAAGAAATCCCTCCACCCTGACCGCCCTGGCTTCGGCTCTCGGGGTCTCAAAATCCACCGTGAACTACCACCTGGCGAACCTACTCGCTAGGGGAGCCATCGAAATTGTGGATACGAGGGTGGGGAGAGGCGGGGTTGTGAGCAACGAGTATTCCTTGAAGGAGGGATCTCTGGTCATTCTCCCTTCAGGCGACGAAGAAGAGGAGGAGTTGACGAGCCTCGAGGAGGTCTTCGGTGTGGAGACTCTGCTGTGGGAGACGGCGAGCGAGCTGCCCGAAGGAGGAAGTTTCGAGGTTCTCCTCTACAAGTTGTTTTTGCGCCTCTTCAAGATCAGCAAGAGCGAACATAGAACTCTCCTGGAAGGCTATGGATACCGGGCGGGGTCGATGCTGTCGCATGCAGTGAGGGGGAGGAATGGGAAAGAGACACTGCGCGAGCTCGCCGATGAGATGGGAAAGAAGATGATTGCGTCGGCTCGGCTCATCGAGATAAGAGGCACGAGAACCGGCGTCTTGGTTCTGGAGAAATGCCTCGGATCTTCAGACCACCCGGGGTACGCGTGCCACTTCTTGGAGGGATTCATCCGGGGGATAGTGCAGCCGAAGCACGGCGCAGGTCAGACGGTTGAGAGACTCGATGTCGACCTGCCTGCCTGCTGCCTCGCCGTCGGGCGCCCAAGGCACGCCAGCCTGGATTGGCTGAAGGAGGCCGTCTTGCACCATCCCTTGAAGCTCGTCGGCGGCTCGTCGGAAGAAGAGGAGAAGGAGGAGAGTGAGAGGAGCTCGAGCGTTGACTGACCTTCGATCGAGGGAAACATTTTCTCGCGACCTGAGGAACTCTCTCAGGCCTCGCTACATTGACAAGCACCCGTTCATGAGACTTCTCTACAAGGGAGAACTGAGCAAGAAGCAGATGCAGGCGTGGATCATCAACAGGTTCTACCTCCAGAACAACATCATCAGCAAGGATGCGGCGATACTATCGAATTGTCCGCTGCCAGAGATCAGGAGAATCTGGATGTCGAGAACGATCAGGAGGGAGGGTCTGGAGAGGCCGCCGGGGGACGTGGAAGGCTGGCTGATGCTCGCCGAGGCCGCGGGGCTGAAGCGCGAGGACGTCCTCGCCGCGAGATGCCTGCCCGGCGTGAGGTTTGCGGTTAATGACCTTGTCAACTTCGCACGGCGTGCAAGCTGGCTCGAGGGAATCTCTACGAGTCTGTACGAGATACCCGCGCGCGAGGAGCTCGCCAGGAGAATAGAGAGCTTGCGGAGACACTACGGATGGATAAGGGCAGAAGGGATGAAGTTCTTCCTTTCGAGGCTGGCTCAGCTCGATAGGGATTCCCAAGTCGTGCTCGAGATCGTGATGAAACACTGCACAACACGCGAGATGCAGGACCGCGCGATCGCCGCGGCGCTGAGCATGAGCGATGTGACCTGGAGCATCCACGATGCGGTCTACATGAACTACTTCATCGAGGACCGGTCGCTTTTGGACTCCCTCTAGACCTAGTCAGCCTATAAACGGCGAACAAGGTCAGACCGGCAGCTGCTCCACCCAACCCTGCGTAGAGCGCGTAGCTCAGAAGCTGGGCACCCCTCTGCGGCAGACCGTAAGCGATGAGGTATCATCTTTGATTAGCCGAGAAGACACCGTACGAAGACGGGGATGTAAGCTGAAGCAACAGTGTGTCGCCACACCTGGCCGAGCCGACGGTTGGCGATTCGTAGAGGTCGACTCCCACATTCAGGGCGAATATCTCTTGCCCCGTCCTCGCGTCGAAGGTGTGGATGTAGCCGTCGAGCGCCCCCGCGTAGAGAACTCCGTTGCTCACGGTCGTTGTGTTAGCTTGCGAAACTGCGGGTTCGAGCTGCCTAACACCCCAATGACCCGCTCCAAAGGAGTCCACAGAAGTCACCGCGCCGAATGCGCACAGGTTGTAGGTCGCGACGAACACTAATTTGTATGCGAAGGCGATGTCCGACTCGATTGAGCCATTGGCACCGGGGCACTGCTCGAAGACACTCGCTGACGGATAATCGATCCATCGCTGGGTGGGGTCATAGCTGTCCGTCACGACGTAGTTCGCATTTGGGGTACCGACCCGCTTCACGCTCGGCGGGTTGAAGTACCACAGCAGCGACCCGATTGACGCGTCGAGGGCGTAGACGTAGCCGTTCTTGCATCCCTTGAAGACGACCGACCTGTTCTGTCCGTTGACTAAGGCATTCCCAAGCACGACGTTCCAGCCGCAGTCGAAGTCGAAGAGGTCGTGCGGGGTGGACTGAAAGAACCAGAGCATCTTGCCGTTCGTTACGTTCAGAGCGACAATCGAATCCGAGTAGAGGTTCGGCCCCGGGCGGTAGGTCGCGTTCCAGTCGGGGGATGGCTGGGAGGTTGCGACATAGACTATTCCTCTCTTTTCGTCGACCGCGGGCTGCCCGAAGGCTGGCCCCGCACCGGCGAGGGAGAGATGGTTCTGCGAACCCATCGCCCCCCAATCGCCCTGGTACGCAGCCACGTTGCCGTGGCAGGTAGTTAGAGGGCAGGATGTTTGGTCCCAGAGAGGGTCGCCCCCGGCGGGGGGTGTGACGAACCACCTCCACAGCAGGGTGCCGGTGGTTAGGTTGTAAGCCGCGAGGAACCCTCTGCCGACATCCGTTCCTTCGGAGACGGAGCTGACCCAGATCATCACGTCGTTGTGGAAGACTGGGGGGACGCCGGAGGAGTCATAGAGCCCCGAGTTTCCTGGAATATCGGCACAGATTCTGGCTATGTGGTGGTCCAGCTTGCCGCTCACAGCTCCCACTCCTACCACAGAACAGTCCGGCAGGGAGAACCAGATGTCTCCTCGGTAGTAAGCGAGACCGTGAGTGTGGCCCGTGAGTTGGGAGAGTGACACGCCGGTCCTATTGAGTTCAGCCTGATACGACCACACAGTAGAGCCGTCTGTTGAGTCCAGCGCGTAGATACGGAGGTAGCTGGTGACGATATAGACGGTCCCGTTGACCGAGAGGGGCGGAGAAATCGAGCCGTTCTGGAGCAGGTCAAGCCCCTTAACGGGCGATGCTGGAGGGATGGAGAAGACCCATCTTTTCGTGAGCTGGTTGACGTTGTCGGGTCCGACCTGACTCTGCTCCGCGTGATTCGTCCCGTTTCTATTCGCGTTCATTGCGGTCCAGTTTGCATCGGTCGGCGCTCCAGTCGACGATGAGTTTGTGGCCAGGGAAGGTCCCTGGGCGAAGACGAGAATGGATAGCAGGGCTGCGGTTCGGCACGCTAGCCTCATTCGATCTTCTCGCCGCGGTGACGAAGTTAAAGAGTTTCCAAGCCTAAGACAATCATCCCTTGCGCAGCGCTGTCCCGTTTGTGTACAAGGCGGCCACCGCGAAGATGACCTTTTCTGACGGCGATAACGGACGTGGTAGCTGGGGGCGGCGGTCGAATATTTTCTGGGACCCTCGATCACGAGGAAACCAACTACTTATACGACAAAGGACGACGGTGCCACTCGTGCGCAGAGCAGTCTCGATTCTCGGCGCGATAATCGGTTTCCTTGGCGGCGCGATGTATGGTCTCCTGATTCAACTTCGTTCTGAGACCTTCCGTGCTGACCTCCCCCCTTGGATGACGGGGGCGCTCGCGCTCGTGGGCCTGGGCATCGTTCTGTTTCTGGCCGGGCTGGCCCTGCCAAGAAGGGAGACGGGAACTCTAGATGTAGTGAGGGCCTCGAATTACTTCGCGTATTCGACCGTCTTCAACACGTTTGCGGCCGCGTGTTTTTCGATTCCTGTCTTGATCCCGACCTTTGAATTTCCGATTCTGATAACGCGATGGCCAGGAATCTACATGGTAATCGGGTACGCATTCTTCGTACTGATCGGCGTTCTGGGGTCTCTGGGCTGGTCGGTGTTGTACAGGTGGCTACCTGAGTTGTTCGAGCGCCATGCGGTCCTCAGACCTCTCTTCCTCTTTCAGTTTTCCACCCTAGAAGTCGGAGTATACCTGTTGTCCATCTTCATGTTTCTTGGAGGTTACGTTGGAAGCGCCCTCGTGCATCAAGGGGTCGGTGATACGATCGTCGGAATCCAGATGGAGTTTGCAGTTATACCGTCAGCCCTCGGCATCTTCCTCGTGATAGTCAGTACTTTGACGGGGCTGGCCAACATTTTTCTCTCGCGGAAATTCTCCTGATCCTGAGACTGATTAGCCGTTAATCCTTATTAGAGCCAGAGAAGCCGTGAGAATGGTCAGGCTTGTCGCACGGACGTCACCTAGTTTTGGCCGTCACCATGATCTTGGTGCTCTCCCAGTCGAGCTACGAACGGACTAGCGCTCAGAGCGGCAACGCCGATTGGCCCTACCCCGCCTACGATTCGAGCAACACTAACTTCAACCCGCAGACGCTGATAAACAGCAACAATGTCGCCCAGCTTCAGCTGAGTTGGGTCTACCAGGTCCCCGTCAATCCATTTCACATCGCTGGGGCCGCGCCCGCCCTCGGTATCGAGACGACGCCGCTCGTCGTCAACGGCATATTGTATTTCGCGACTCCCTACAATCGGCTGATCGCGCTTAACAGCGCCACGGGTGGGGTGGTTTGGTTCTACCAGGTCAACATGTCGGAGTTTTCTAGCAAACCCTGGTGGGCTAGCGCGTACATCGTGAGTAGCATCCTTTACAACAACGGGACGATTTACATGATGGCCTCGGACACCTCCCTCTACGCCTTCGAGGCCGTGAGCGGCCAGGTCAAGTTCGTGATTCCAGACACCGGGAAGAACATACCTGGCAACACGGGTTACTACTATGGAGAGAAGGCTCCCTTAATCTACAAGAACCTCCTGATCGTAAGAGGTTCAACAACAGACTACGGAGGGAGGGGATACGTCGCGGCGTACGACCTGTCGACGCAGAAACTTGTGTGGAGCTGGTACTCCGTACCACCGGCCGGCGGCCAACCTAATTGGGATAACAATTCCTCGCTCGGAAATGTCCAGGCCTATCAGTCCGATTGGGGAACAACCAACTACATCGGAGGAGGTGCGGCCTGGGGTTTGATGGTGGTGGACAATTCA
>VBPP01000062.1 GCA_005877365.1 Nitrososphaerota archaeon | reverse complement strand
GATGAAGAATTCGGCCTCCTTCGTCCTCATCGCTTCGATCTCCCTGTACTCACTCTCGCCAACCACGGCGTATCTCATGCAAATCTCCCAACCGACCATCGTCGTCGGCATTCCGGATTGTAGTACGACCTTCGCCGCCTCCGGGTCGACCCAGATGTTGAACTCCGCGGCCGGAGTCTGGTTACCCAGGTACTGATTCGTCCCACCCATGAAGAAGAACTCCTTCACCTTCCGGACGATCGTCGGGTCCTTGCGCAGGGCCATGGCGATGTTAGTCATCGGGGCGATCTCCACGAGAGTAATCTCACCGGGGTTCGAGTTGACCGTCTCCACGATCGCGTCGACCGCATGCCTACTCTCCGGGCGTTGCCGCGCCTTTGGAAAGAAAGAGTTCCCCATCCCATCCTTGCCGTGGATGTACTCGACCGTGGTCCACTCTCGGAGGAGTGGATGCCGAGCACCCGGGTATACCGGGACCTTCCCCGACATCCCCGCCAATTCGACTGTGTAGAGCGCGTTCTCGACCTCCTGGTCGAAATTTACGTTCCCGCAATTGATTGTGAGAGCCTCGAGCTTCGCGTTCTTGGCTCGGAGCGCCATCAGTATCGCGATTGTATCGTCGCCCGCAGTGTCGGTGTCGAGAAGAATCCGAAGCACGTCCACGATACAGAAAAATCGATAATAAAAATTAACGGCCCTCGGAAGAATATATAAGTCATAACCTACATATCGAGCAAGATGGAAAGGTTCGAGTGCTCCTCGTGTTCGATGAAGACAGAGGAGGCGTCTCTCGAGGCGCGCTGTAGGAAGTGCGGCGGCGCACTCATCCCCCTCCCGCTGGTTGAGCGGAGAGTGAAGAGGAGCGAGCTCGAATCGCTCCCGCCGGGGGTATGGAGGTATAGAGATCTTCTTCCTCGCGTCGAAGAGCATCAGATCGTCACCCTGGGGGAGGGAGGGACGCCCCTACTCGCCGCGCCGAGGCTGGGAGCCGAGCTCGGGTTCGGCGCCCTCCTCATCAAGGATGAAACGAGAAACCCCACCGGCTCATTCATCGATAGGGGCGCCACGGTCCTCGCGTCCGTGGCGAAGAGGGACGGCGTGAGGCGGGTCCTCTGCACCACAACGGGGAACCTGGGTGCCTCTCTGGCCGCCTACGCGGCCAAGGCAGGAATAGAAACGACAATAGGAATTCACCCCAACACAGACCAAGGGAAGCTCTACCAGATGATCGCGTACGGCGCGAAGGTCGAGGTGCTCTCTCACCCACGAGCCGCTCCAAGCGAGGGGGAGGAAGGCACCGCCGTAACCGCCGCCAACCACTACCTCCTGGAGGGAGAGAAGACAACCGCCTTCGAGATCATCCAGGACGAGGGATGGAGTCAACCTGATGCAATCGTTCTCCCCGTCGGGACGGGCGGCCACCTGACGATGGTCTGGAACGGTCTTCTCCAGCTTTCCGCCGCCGGAATCGTTCAGAAACCCACTTGCAGCCTGGTGGGGGTCCAGCTCGAGGGCTCGCCACCCCTGACAGATGTCCTAGAGACGAAGCGTCGGAGGGGGACGGAGGGGAGGGGGGCGCTCGCCGAGCTGGAGGAGTCAGACCCGGTGTTCCTGAAGGCAGCTGCCCGAGCGATCAGGGACTCGCGCGGGTTTGGTGTGAAAGTCTCGGCGAAGGAGGCAATCGGCGCGACGGGGGAGCTCGCGAGAACGGAGGGTATCTTCGCGGAGCCAGCCGCAGCATCCGTTGTGGCTGCGATGAGAAAGATCGGGGAGAAAGAGCTTCTGTCGAAAGATAGCAGGATAGTCTGCGTCATCACAGGGACGGGGCTAAAGGACACGAAGGCAATTTCAAGAATCGCGAGGACGGCGAAGCACATCGTGACGAGAGAGCAGCTAGTCATAAAGCCGGTCCAGCTCGGGGCGACAAAAGTTTCGATTCTCCGCCTTCTGCGAGGGGAGCCCCTCTTCGGCTACCTCCTCTGGAAGAAGATCAAGGAGGGGAGGTCGATAAGCATCCCGAGCATCTATCAGCATCTCTCAGAGCTTGAGGGGATAGACCTCGTCAGGAGGTCGAGTATGGTCAGGGCAAGGGGTAGAGAGCGAGTGATCTACGAGCTGACAAGGAAAGGAGTGGCCGCACTCGAAGCCGCAGCGAGGGCCGCGGGGGGAGAGAAACTTCTCCTCGACTGAAAGGGCAGCGAGGCTGGTGAAGGTCCTCGGGGAGGAGGAGTGGAAGACTCTACTGGGCCTGGAGCGCGCGTCGATGAAGTACGGGTTCGCCGACCCAGGGATGGCCTCTCGCCTCGCGGGGATTCCCGTAGAGAGGGTGAACTTCGCGCTCGACAGATTGAGCCGGAGGGACCTAGTGAGGGCGAGAGGCGCCAACTTCACCCTGACCTTCTCCGCCATCGAGGCGCTCGCCCTGAGAGAATACGTCAGGCGGGGGCTCATCTCGGCTCTGGGGGCGATAATCGCAAAAGGAAAGGAATCCGATGTCTACGAGGCATTTACGGAAGAGGGCGGACTACTCGCGGTGAAGTTCTTCAAGATTGGGAGGACGAGTTTCCGTGACGTCGCAAGAAAGAGGTCCCTAGAAAGGTCGGAGACGAAGGGCTGGATCGCGAGGAACTACGAGGCCGCCAAGAAAGAGCTCTCCTCGCTGCGGAAGCTCGAGGGACTCACCAAGAGTGTTCCCAGGGCGATAGCTCACGACCGCAGCACAGTCCTCCTGGAGGAGCTGAGTGGAGTTAAGTTGGTCGAGAGACCCGAGTTGGACGACCCTCCGCTTATCCTGAAGGAGATCATCGACTGCGTCAGAGTTGCATACACGGAGGCGGGGATGATTAACGCGGACCTGAGCGAGTACAACATCTTAACTGATGGTCGGAGCGTCTGGTTGATCGACTGGCCCCAGGCGGTGAGGACAACTCATCCCAACTCGGCGGCGCTTCTGCAGAGAGACCTCCATACCGTCCTCAAATTCTTCCGGAGGGTCTACCGTGTGCTCCTCGAGGAGTCGGAGGTAGCCGATTACGTCGTGGGAAGGAGGGCAACCCTCGGAATCAGAAGAGCTGGACCCGCTTCTTGAGTATGAGCGTCGTGACGTCCTTGATAGTCCGGAGGGACTCGTCCAAGATCGACTCGACGTCTCCCCTGACGCTCGAAAGCGTTCTACCCCGCTCAAGAACAAGAGCGGCGCTCGCGATCTGCGGCTGGTCAATCGGATAGCCAATCCTGCTCAGGATGCGAACGTAGGACTCCCCGACCCCGGGCACCTCCTTCGCAATTCTCTCAGCCGCCACGATCGCCAGGGCGTTGAAGAGCTTGCCCGTGTGATTGATCGGATTCTTCCCGGCCGTCGCCTCCATCGAGTACTGTCGCATCGGGGAGATCAGACCGTTCACGCGGTTCCCCCGCCCCGTGTTCCCGTCATCTCCCTGCTCTGCGGAGGTTCCCGTGACCGTGAGGTAGTAGGCTCCCCTCTTCGGGTCGTCGCCCGCGTTCAGCTTGATGCTTACACCCAGGTCGATGTCCGAAGCGAGCCTCTCAATCTCCTCCCTCACATCTGAAATGACGCTGACATAGTGGTCTGCGTCGGGAACCTTGCCACAGACCATCGCTGCAGCGACTGTTAGGTCCAGCCTCTGCTTCCTTCTGAGCCCCATCAGCTTCACGTCTTCTCCGACTTCGGGATACTTCTTCGTGAAGTCAGTGTCGTTGGAGATGGGCATCTCTTTTTTCCGCATGAATACCGAAACTAGGTCGGGTGAGCCCTGCTTGATCATCGTTGCGATCCTCACGTGCTTCTTGGGGTCGAGGAACCTCATCGTTTCGCTGAGGAAGCCCTCTATCGACTTCTTGGCAATCCTGTCGACCGGGACACGAACCTCCCTCCCTTTGAAGGGGACGACGGCCGTCGCCCTCCCCGCCACCAGAAGGTAGATTGGCTGGAGCACTCTCCCGCCCCCGAACTTGGCACTCGCTTCTCCACCCACGAGAATCCCCTTGTCGACGTTGTGATGAAGAATGGCGCCGAAATTCTCCAGGTAAAACTTGCTCAGACCCAGAGAGACGGACTCGGAGGCTCCGTCGATGAGGCTGTCGGGGTGCCCCTTCCCCTTCCTTTCGACAATCTCCACCTCGAAGTCCTGAACGCCGTACCCCTGTATCTGCTCCACATGCAGCGACCTTGCCAAGGGGACCTCCTAGAGTCTGTCTTCGATCCTGATGTAGAGGACGTTATTTCCCCTTATGACGACCTTCCCGTAGTTTGCCTTTGGAGCCCCGTTCTCCGACTCCTCAGCATCGACAAGAATGACGTTCATGTAGGGGTCGACGTTCGACATCTTTCCCCTGTACTCAAGCTCGCTCTTCAGTCTGACGGATACGACCTTGTTTGTTGCCTTCTGCAAAACTGTCAGCGGTCTCTTAGGCTGCGGGGCTGGCGTCGAAGTCACGTCGGACTTTTGCAAGGGGGCCCTCTCGGAGTTAAAAAGCTATCTGGCGGATGCGCGACCCCACGAGTCTTGAGCGCCTCCTCGGAACGCGGGGGAAGAACTATCACACTCGGGGAGGCGGTCGAGCTCTCAAGGGGATCTCCCGTAATCTCCTCGGGCTCTGCCGCAATCGACTCCCTCCTCCAGGGGGGTTATAGAGGCGGTGAACTCGTCGAGGTCTATGGCGAGAGCAACACGGGGAAGACCCAGCTCGCTATGCAGGCTGCCCTCTCGTGCGCCGCCCGCGACTCGAGCGTCCTCTTCATAGATACCGAAGGCACCTTCAGACCCGAGAGGATGGACGCGATTGCGCGGGCGAAAGGGTTGGACGGCCGCGAGCTACTTCGAAAAGTTTACAGGATGAGGGCCGCCGATGCCTCCTCTCAAATCGAGGCGTCCAGACTCGTACACACGAAGGCGGAGCTGGCGGGTTGTCGAATGATAGTCGTGGACACAGTGACGAAGAACTTTTCTGTCGAATATCCGGGAAGCAAGAATCTCATGCGTCGTCAAGGCCTCCTCAGCGTCTACCTAAGCGGGCTAGCTAGGGACGCCTTCCTCATGGGAAGGGCTGTCCTCCTGACTAA
>VBPP01000061.1 GCA_005877365.1 Nitrososphaerota archaeon | reverse complement strand
TGCTCCGGATACGTTTCGTGCGCGGCGGGGGGGAACGCGAAACCTCCGTCAGGCTGGTAGAGTCGCCCAACCAGGTTATTCAGAGAGGAGGAGAGTAGTAGCAGTTGTCTGGAATTCTTGAACCACTGCTCCCGTACACCCCCTACTTGGCGCTCCTCGCGAGAGTCTGGGTCGGAACCAACTTCATTCTACACGCTAACCTAAAGCTCCCGAAGAAGGGGAGAGAACAGGCTGCGCAGTGGATGAAGAGTATGGGACTCCCTCCCGTGGCTGCCTCACTCGCAACGACTCTCGAACTCGTGGGAGGGATACTCCTCTTAGTGGGACTGATTGTCCCCGTCATCGCTTTCCTCTTCGCGATCGAGATGATATCGACGTCCGCTCTGAACAAGCTGAAGATGAAGAGGGCGTACATCGGTGGCTACGAGCTGGACGTGCTCTACGTCCTCCTCGCGATCGTCCTCTTCTTGCTCGGGGGCGGAGCTCTCTCGATCGACTCGGTGATTGGGCTATGACCGCGCCTGAGTACGCAGAGAATGCGGTGCGGGAGAGAAGGCCACTGCCTTCGATAACCATCTCGCCGATGGAGGTCTTGAAGAGGTACAGGGTTGTGGCGGTGGTCGGGGCGTCGAGGAATCCAGAGAAGGACGCACACACTGTGCCAGAGTACCTTAAGGAGCACGGTTTCACGGTCATACCGATCAATCCGGGCGTGCGTGAGATTCTCGGAGAGAAGGCCTACCCGAGTCTCTTCGATGTCCCTGAAGGAATCGCGAAGGAGATTCAGGTTGTCGACGTTTTCAGGCCGAGCGAGGAGCTTCCTCGAGTAGCGGAGCAGGTGGTGATTTTCAGCAGGCGTTTCGGCGTATCGCCAGTCTTCTGGGCGCAGCTCGGTCTCGAGAGCGAAGAGGCGAAAGAGATACTCACGAAGAACGACATCCGGTACGTAATGAACGCTTGCATGAGGGCAACGTATCGCATGGGGGAGGACGAACATGACCTGGCTTAGTGGTGGTAGTAGTAGTCAGGAACTCGCCGAGAACTCAGTTGCGACCCTCATAGACTTCGCCTCTATCCTCGTCGCCTACAACCTAGGGGTCCTGCAGTTGGGAGTTGCAGTCGGGCTCGCTTACGCTGTCTTTGATGCCTACGTCGTCATATGGATGCGCAGGCGGATCACGGGATTGGTTAGGAGGTTAGTCCGTATTCTCCTCCGCCGCCCCGCGGCGATCAGCACCACATCGAACGGAAACAGGAAGGAGATGATTTAGCCGTGTCGTTGATTCCGTTCGCGCTGGTTTCCGGGAGCGATCTTAATTCCCTCTTCAGTCTCGCAACCTATGCGCTCTTCTTCGTCTTCATCCTGTACGGGCAGAGGATTCAGTACTACGTGACGCTCGGCAGCATCAGTCGGTCGCTGAATCGGCTGAAGGTGATGGAGGATGGGGCGAAGAAGGAGGCACTCGATTACATCACTCAAGGCCGGGGCGACAAGGAGGAGATCACAGAGAGAGTGAACGGAGTCCTGGAGTACGTCACGATCATGCCGGAGAGCGTCGACCCGAGCGGGGTGATCTCGAAGATAGAACACGTGGTCAGGACCGGGGACGACAGAATCAGGAGCGAGGTAAGGTCGCTTCTCGGGAGCGCTGACAGGGTGAAGGTCTCGGTGGCACAGAACATGCTCGAGGTTGCGAGCGCTCTAAACACCCTTCACAAGGTCGTGAGGCACTACTATCTTACCGGGAAGAAGACGAGCTCATACATGACTCTCGTTCAGCTGCAGATGATGATGCCGCAGATAATGGAGCAGGCGCAGGCTCTCGCAAGTGCCGCGACGGCGATAAAGGGAGCGCAGCCAATCGGCGACGGGCTCGGGCCGACGGTTGCTTCGAGGTTCCTCATCGGAGGCACTCCAGCTCAGACTCTTGGGAGAGACACCGTGATGGGCGTGACCCAGTACGAGGGGAGAGTGCTCTACGTGGTGAAGGCGGAGGGTCCCATGGGTTATGTCGGCGAACCCGGAGTGGCCCTGAGACGGCTGATAGAGGAGATGGGTGTCAAACCGGTCGGAATCATAATGGTGGATGCCGCGCTGAAGCTTGAGGGGGAGAAGACCGGAGAGATCGCGGAGGGCGTGGGGGCCGCAATAGGAGGAATCGGGGTCGAAAAGTTCCAGATAGAGGAGGTTGCCGCCAAGCACAGCATCCCGATTTACGCAATCTTGGTCAAGGAGTCCGACGTGGAGGCGATAACGACGATGAAGAAGGAGATTGGGGACGCCGTCCCCATCGTCGTGGAGCGATTGAAGAGGCTCATCGCAGAGAAGACCGCGGAGGGAGACAGCTTGGTTCTCATAGGCGTGGGCAACACACTGGGCGTCGGGCAGTGACTACCCTGAACTCGAAGAAGCTAAATGAGGGAGACGAGCGCTGGGAGGAGGAACAGAGAGCATGACCGATGGAATCCCGACGGGGAGGGACGATAGATAGAATGAATCCAGAACTACCGAATTCTCTGAGGAGCGAGCGAGATGGTGCTGTCCTGAATTTCATCGAGGAGGAGGAGTTGACGGGCTTCACTTTCGACGGGTTGAGGAGGAAGATGGGGGCCCACCCCGAGACTCTCTCCCGGATACTCGGCAGGCTTCAGGAGGACGGAATAGTGGAGGCGGCCACCGACGGTTACAGGGTCACAGAAAAGGCGAGGGGTGTGATAGCGATGCACCCTCTCGGCACTGTTCCTTCTCGCGTCCCACTTCTGAGCACGCTGCTTCCCTACGACGTCGGGGTCAGAGAAATAGTCTCTGAGCTGAAGGGGAGATGGTTCGGGACACTGCGCTGGATAGGCTACTCCGAGAACGAGGAGGGAACGACCCTCAAGTGGGTAACCGAGAACGGGAGCGTTCAGATCGACGCGAGGTTCTCCGATGGGGAGCTCCACGTGGAGGCGAAGACCGCCGCGGGCAACACCCTCAACGATGCGGTCAGGGCCGCGCACGAACTTATCGGGCACATCTCCAGAATCTATTCAAGGTCCAGGTTCCGCGGGCCCCAGAGGCTCCAGATGTTCAACACATACCTGACTCTCGCCTAGCACTGCCGTGACTGGTTTTCCCTTCAAAGTACTCAACAAGTAGCCCTCCCCCCATACCCCTCACGGTGAATCGAACGATGGAAGATGACACGCAGCTGTTGCAATCTCTATCAGACGCAATTTCTGGTCTGGCAGAGCGGGTCTCACCTTCGGTAGTGAAGGTGGAGATGGGAAGATGGGGAGGGAGTGGAGTGGTGTGGGACAAGGAGGGGCATGTGGTGACCGCGAACCACGTCGTGGGAAGACGGACGAGCGCTAAGGTCGAGCTGCAGGACGGAAGGAGCCTCGAGGCGAAGATTATCGGCCGCGACCCGACATCTGACGTGGCGTTACTGAAGGTCGAGGCGACCGGATTGAAGCCGATAGAGGTGGGGGATTCGCAGCCGCTGAAGTCTGGACAGTTCGTCCTGGCACTGGCGAACTCACTCGGCAGCAGGGTGAACATAACCTCCGGAATCGTCACGAATCCGAGCAGGACCATTCCGGGATGGTGGGGAGTCGTCGTCGAGGACGCCGTGATTACGGACGCCAGGCTCAACCCTGGATACTCGGGCGGGCCACTCGTCGACGCCTCCGGGAAGATGATAGGGATGAACGTGGCCTACGCTTCCTCGAGGGGGATAGCCGTCCCGGTGAGTACCCTCAAGGGCATCGCATCGAAGCTGTCCCGCGAAGGGAAGATCAGGAGGTCCTACCTCGGGATTGCTCCCGAGCCAATCTCCCTTCCGAAGGAGCTCTCGAAGGCCGCGAAGCTGAGCCAGAATCAGGGGATTTTGGTTCTCTCCACCGAGCCGGGAAGCCCAGCGAGCAAGGCCGGTGCCTTCGTCGGGGACATAATCGTGAAGATCGGCGATCACGAGGTGGCGAGCCTGTACGAGCTGCACAAGGCCCTGGACGAGCAGCTCATCGGGAAGACGGTCAGCCTCCGGGTGCTGAGAGGCGGCGTCATCACCGAGCTGAAGGTCACCCCAGAGGAGGCGAAAGAATGGAACGAGCAGTAGTCGTAGTTTCATTCGAACCGAGGGATCCACCTCGCCCGCTGCCACTCTCGCCCCTCCCGCCCCTCGGGCCAGACCCCTCTCCTCCGAGAGGTCTCGTACCTAGCTAATCAAACGGCACGCGGGCGCATGCGAGGCCATCCTGTCGACTTGACTCGCACTCGCGTGTTCAGCCCGTCACGGGGGCAACCAGGAGGAACTTACGAGCCAACGAAGTCAACGGTTACCTGAACCTCCAGTCTTCGATAGGGTGACGGCCTCGATGACTTTCTCCTCGGTCTCCCACCTCGTCTTCGAATACGAAACCCAGGCAAACTTCCGCTGCATCGATTTCGTGTAGATTTTGGTCCAGTCGAGCCCAGCATAGTCGCCCCAGGACTTGTAGAGCCTCGGATCGATGTAATTCTTGAGTGCGGTGTTGAGATTGTAGTTTTTGGTTTGCATCTGGAGGCTTATCTCCATCTTCAGCCTCCTGATCCTCTTCTCGTCCCTCTTCTCTC
>VBPP01000060.1 GCA_005877365.1 Nitrososphaerota archaeon | reverse complement strand
ACCACCTCCTCGAGCGTCTTCTTCGCCTCGGGGCCCTGTATCGCTATCATCGTTGATTGCGAAGTTATTTCTGATATCCCAACCCGGAACCCCTTTGTTCGCTTCATGACGTGCTCGAGGTCCTTCGACGTGTTCACTGCGTTGACGACGAGAAGGTAATCGTTCGTGGCGTTCTTGAGAACGATCAGGTCGTCCTCAATCCCCCCTCTTTCGTTGAGAAGAAGCGTGTAGAATGATTTGCCGGGAGGTTGGAGCGCTGCTCGGGTAGGAATCAGATGGTCGAGGAACTCGTCTGAGTCTGGGCCGTTGAGCAAAATCCGTCCCATGTGGGAGACGTCGAAGATGCCGACCCTGTTCCGAACAGCGAGGTGCTCTTCAGAGATGCTCGTGTACCACAGGGGCATCCCGAAACCGGCGAATTCCGTGATCCTACTCTTCTCTCTGTGATACTGATAGAGTGGTGTCTCTTTCAAGCGAGTCTTCGAGAGGATGAGCACTCTTTATTTAAGCGGAGAACGTTTCGACCCCGCTTGATCTCCCTAGCTCCGGTGAGAACGCCAAGGATGGATTCGGAGTTCGACTTGCCTGCCCTGACCGACAGGATAGTCGGAGACGACCTTAGAGATGGCGACGTCCTCGTGGTATCGAGCAAGTTCGTGGCGATCTCCGAAGGGAGGGTCGTTTCCCTCTCCTCTGTCCTGCCGAGGGCCGAGGCGAAGCAGGTTGCTGCGAAGTATGGTTTCTCTCCCCAGTTGTGCGAACTCATTCTTCGAGAGTCGGACGAGGTAATCGGGGGCGTCCCGGGATTCATCCTCGCTGTGAAAGGCGGTCTGCTGACTCCGAATGCGGGAATCGACAAGTCGAATATAGAGCACGGAAGGGTCGTCCTCTACCCGCGAAGCCCTCATCAGTCAGCAGAATTCTTACGCGAAGCGCTGAAGTTCAGACGCGGCACCGCCCTGGGGGTCGTTATCTCGGACAGCAGGCTGATGCCGATGAGAAGGGGCACGGTCGGCGTGGCGTTGGCGTGTTCCGGTCTCGAAGGGATACTCGACCTGCGCGGGAAGGGCGACCTCTTCGGGAACATACTGCGGGTGACATCGCAGGCGATCGCGGACGACCTGAGTTCGGCCGCGCAGCTTCTTATGGGGGAGTCGGACGAGAGGACCCCGATCGTCCTCGTAAGGGGGGTGAGCGAGACCCTCCTTCGTGGCCGCGAATACGAGTCCCGCGACTTCGCCATCTCCAGCGAGGAGTGCGTCTACATGAGAAGCCTGGGGTACCACGCTAAGAGAAAGAACCGTCAATTTTCCTGACTTCGACCCTGAATTTCTCAGGCGCGAGCTTTGCGCCGCACTTCTTGCACTTGTAGCCGAAGAGCTTCAAGACATCGTTGGGCGACCTCAGGTCGAAGCCTGAATAGAGGGTATTGCCGCATTTCGAGCAGGCTACCTCATAAGTCAAGGGGCAGGCAGGCTTGGATTCCGCTCCTCTTAAAAGCGTACCAACATCGATTGAGACGACCGGTTAGCTTGTCGAGACGGAGTGAATTGGGCGAGGGATACACTCTGGTCGTCTGTGAGAAGCCCGATGCGGCGAGGAGGATCTCTGAATCCCTGGCGGAGACGCAAGTCGAGAGGCTACGAGTTGAGGGGACGGAGGTCCTTCGATTCAAGCGAGGCGGCGAGGAGTTTGTGGTCGGCGCTGCCCTCGGACACATCTACGGTGTTTCGGACCCCTTCGATGACAGGGGTGTCTATCCGGTCTTCGACGTCGAATGGTACCCGAGTAATGTGTTGAAGGAGCGGCTTTCATTTGCGAAGGGGACGATCGAGTCTTTCAGAAGGCTGAGCCTCGGCGCGGTCAGATTCATCAACGCCTGCGACTACGACGTGGAAGGCGAGACGATAGGCTTCAACATACTGCGCTACGCCTGCGGTGGGAAGGAAAAGGAGGCGCTGAGGGCGAAGTTTTCCACGATGACAAAAGAGGATCTTCTGCAGGCTTTCCAGAACGCGAGGTCTCCTCCAAGTAACGGCCTTGCCGTCGCCGGAAGGACTCGTCACGCGATGGATTTCATCTGGGGAGTCAACCTCTCGAGGGCACTCGTAGAGGCCGAGCAGAGAGTCGGCGGCGCGTACAAGACCCTGAGCATCGGGCGGGTGCAAGGACCCACCCTCTCATATGTCATCGACCGCGAGGTCGCGATACGGAAGTTCGTTCCCGAGCCGTTCTGGGCGGTCCGCGGGGTCTTTCGGGTCGGGGGCATTGAGTTCGAGGCGATGTACGCCATTGAGAGGATACCGAGGAAGGCAGAGGCTGAGAGGGTCAAGGAGGGGTGCTGCAGCCACAGAGGAGGCGTCGTCACCAATGCTTCTTGGGGTCTATTCGAGGAGACTCCACCGCCCCCATTCAACACAGGAGACTTGCAGAGGGAGGCGTATCGCGTCTTCGGCTACGCTCCGACCAGGACCCTCCAGATTGCCGAGCGGCTCTACCTCGATGCCCTCGTCTCTTATCCAAGGACGAGCAGCCAGAAGCTCCCCCCCGCGATAGGCTATGCTAAGATCTTCGAGGGGCTCGGGAGGATGGGGCAATACTCCAGGGAGGCTGATGAGCTCAGGAGGGGGGCTCTCCGCCCGAAGGAGGGGTCGAAGTACGACACCGCCCACCCGGCAGTTTACCCGACCGGCGAAAGGCCGAGGGGGGCGTTGTCCTCTTGGGAAGCCAAGCTCCATGATTTGGTGATCAGGAGGTTCATGGCGGCCTTCGCCCCGAACGCCGTGCGCGGGCGAGCGA
Source organism: Nitrososphaerota archaeon (assembly GCA_005877365.1). Taxonomy (GTDB): domain Archaea; phylum Thermoproteota; class Nitrososphaeria; order Nitrososphaerales; family Gagatemarchaeaceae; genus TA-13. The sequence goes on along the minus strand of VBPP01000060.1, from coordinate 1,766 downwards.
GTGTAATCATCAGGGTTGGCGAATACGAATTCAGGGCGAATGGGACGAGGACGGTGAAGGAAGGCTGGTTGAGGTACTACGGGAAGTACTCTGGGAGAGAGGAGAAATTCCTCCCTGTCTTGAAGAAGGGAGACGAGGTCGAAGTCGTCTCGATCGAGTCCACGGAAGAACTCACGACTCGGCCACCCCGGTACAATCAGAGTAGCCTCCTTGAGAGGATGGAAAGAGAAAACCTGGGCACGAAGGCAACAAGGGCAGAAATCATATCGACCCTCGTGAGCAGAGGGTATGTCGTCGTCTTAGGTGAGCAGGGGCTGATGGCTACAGACCTAGGGTTCGCGGTGATGGAGACGATGAAGGCGTTCAGTCCCGCGGTAGCCTCTACCAAGCTGACGCGGGAGATAGAGGAGAAGCTGGGGGAGATAGAGAGCGGCGGAGGGGACGCGAGGGTTCTTCTTCGACAGACGATCAGGGTCCTGTCAGATAACTTGGTCTCGATCGCCTCGAACGAGGAGTCGATCGGGCTTCAGATGAGCGAGGCCATCTCATCGGCGATTGCCGCCCGGTACATCCTTGGCCCATGCCCTGTCTGCAAGACGGGAAAGTTGAAGGTCGTACGGTCGAGAAAGACGCGAAAGAGGTTCGTAGGCTGCACGAATTTTCCGAACACCTGTAACGCCTCGGCACCGTTGCCCCAGAGGGGGGCGATCAGGACAACGACGAAGGCATGTGGAAAGTGTAATTGGCCGATAGTCTACGTAAAGCTGGGCAGATTTCCGTGGAGGCTCTGCGTCAATCCGCGCTGTCCCGGCAAGGTGGGAAGAAAGGAGCATGAAGTGCAGGCTGTGCAGCAGAGGTCGGGAAACAGTAAATAGTTTTTGCAGAAACCCTTTCGCGACGTATGAAATTCAGAGAGTACAACCTCCCCGACGACATCCTCTACACCAAAGAGCATGAGTGGGCTCGCATGTCAGACAAGAGGGTGAAGGTGGGAATCACCGACTACGCCGCCAAGACCCTCAACGACGTAGTCTACGTGTCTCTACCGAAGAGCGGCCAGAAACTAAGACAGATGGAGGTCCTCGGAACCGTCGAGTCAATCAAGGCCGTCTCCGAGCTGTATTCACCACTCTCTGGAACAGTCACCGGCGTGAACGATGACCTGGCCATGAAGCCCGAGCTCGTCAACCAGTCGCCCTACGAGCAGGGATGGCTCATCGAGGTCGAGCCCTCGAATTACGAGCCCGAAAAGAGGAATCTGATGGACGCCAAGGCCTACTCCCTTCACCTGGAAACAACAATCAAGAAACAATCTCAACATACTTAATACACCCTGATGAATCGGCGTCGCAAGCAAGCGAGCGAGCAAGCAAGTTGGTTTCTCCCCTCAACCTAGTGAGGAAGTTGGTGAAGCGCCCCACCGTACCCAGACGGGGAATAATAATCGCGCTCGTCCTGGTCTGTGTCTTTTCTGTCGCGATCATCATCAGAGCCTTCCCCGCCAAGTACGGTTTCTTCCTTAACGAGTTCGACCCGTATTACGACTACAAGGCGGCCAACTTCATCGTCACCTCGTTCGACAACAGCTGGAAGTCCGGAGGGGGTGGGTTCCCGGGTCTCCTGAACTACTTCTCCTGGACAGACACGACGACGTGGTTCCCCGAAGGGAGGCAGGTGGCCCAGACCTCTCAGGATGGGCTGCATTTCGCTGGCGCGCTGCTCTACATCTTCTTCAGGAACGTCTTCGGGCTTCAGACGACGCTCTA
>VBPP01000059.1 GCA_005877365.1 Nitrososphaerota archaeon | reverse complement strand
TCGTTCAGGCAAGTCAGCCCGTGACCCTATGGGTCGTGTGGGTTCGAATCCCGATGGGAGGAAGCCTCAGCATTGAAGGAAGGTGACTCGGGCGAAAGTCCCACCCCCGGCGCCCCAAACAAGACTATTACAAGTTTGTTTGGCGAAAAGAAGGCGGAAATCGTCCGATTTACGAAAAGATGTGCCGCCGAATTAGCCGCGGCCTGAACCCGTCACTCTTTCCTCTTGCTCTTGGCAGGCGCAAGCATGTGGCTCCATGTCACGAAGCAATCGATGATCTCGCTATTGTCTGAGCTTTCGTGAGAGGAACCACTTTGTGAGCTCCCACGCGTCCTCCGCGGCCGCCCCGTTGTAGGTTTCTCTGTTTGAGTCGTTGAAGAACCCATGCCTTGTTGCAGGGTACACCTTGAGAGTTAAGTCCTTCCCTGAGGCCAAGACGGACTGGACGAATTCAGGAATTTTTGAGTTGATTATTTCGTCCTGTTCTGCGTGGATGGCCAAGATTGGAGCCCTGATCTTCTGGACCGCAAGAGTGTCTGGAGGCTCCCCGTAGAAGACGATGCACGCAGTCAGCTGCGAAAATCTTGTGGCGACTCGCGCAGAGATTCCGCCCCCCAAGCAGAATCCCAGGGTTGCAACTCTAGGAGTTCTCTCGTAAGAGTATTTCACACATGCGACCGCGTCATCCAGCATCTGGTCCCTGAAGTCCTGGTTGTAGAGTGTCGTGGCCACCCGCATAATCTCGTGTGAAAGGCCTTTCTTTGCCAGAGCCTCCCTGACCCTGTTTATGTCACGTCTCTCAAGCAAAGAGAGGTTCCACACTCCCTCCATCGCTGCACGTATCTTTTCTGGGACAAGCAGCTCATTATGCTTCCAGTAGAGGTCTGGGGCGACCGCTGTAAACCCGAGTTTGCTGATGCGTTTACACACGTCCTCTATGTGTGGCACGAGACCCCACACTTCATGGAGGACGACCACAGAGCCAGCGGGGGACGCGGGTTTGGCGAAGAACGCGGGCACCATCCCACCAGCGCTCTCAAAGCTCAGATGACCTTGCTCCAATTAAGTCGCTCCTCGAAAGAAGGGATGTTTAAATCAGAACGATGCCGATGTGTTGCCAGCCTGTCATGAAGGTTTCTTTGGTTTGGCACACCCCTAATCCGGAGAGGACCATTGCTGTCGCAATGCGACGCTGTTACAGCACTAAGCCCATTGAAGATATTGAAGTGGAACTGGAGCAGAAGGGACGGGAGTACTGGAAGTATCTCCTGACGCGGGCGCTCCAGGACAAGTCGCTGGATGTCTTCGAGCACTATTGTCTGGAGCTGTTGATTGAGGACACGCCGGAAGCTGAGATGAGAAGAGTGGCTACCGCATACCCTTTCATTCGCTTGCTACCTTTGAACGGCAGGGACTGGTTGGTCGCGATGAATGCACGAACCCTAATCGAGATGTGGAGGGACGAAATTCACAAGCCATTCGCAAGTACCATCGTCGAACGGCTGAATGCGAATGGAACCAGCCCGGTGTTCAATTCCGTGGTCTTTGGAGTTTGATCGTATGCGAGTGAAGCTTCTTTCTCACACCGAACTCGAAGCCGTGAAGCATGTTCTGCGCGTCAAGAACGTGTCGTTTGACCCGTCCCAGTTGCTTGATCATGTCGTATACATGTTCGAGATTGAGGACTGCAGCCGGGTGACGACCCACCAGCTCGTTCGGCACAGACTCGCCTCGTATGATCAAGAATCGCAGCGCTTCTCCTCGGCATCGAGGGAAGGCTTCGTCACGCCCCCTAGTGTGCAGTCGAACGAGAGCGCCATGAGAGTGTACGACCAAGCGCTGAAGGCGGCGTATCAGGCCTTCGAGAGCATGATCGCTTTGGGCGTGCCTAAGGAGGACGCGAGATATGTTCTGCCTAACGCCATAAAGACGAAGCTGGTGATGACGGTGACCGCGAAGAGTTTGATGCACATCGTCTGGCAGCGGACTGCACTCCAGGCTCAGTGGGAAATCAAGGAGGTTGTGAACGTGATGCTGAATCTGGCCAGAGAGGCCACCCCTGAACTCTGGACGAAGATTATCGAGAGGTAGAGGGATGCTGAGTCATGTCTTCGGGACCGCCGGGGTTAGAGGGGTCTTCAACAAGACTCAGACGCCTGTGCAGGTCTACCGGTTTGCGGAGACGACCGCCTTCGTTTTCGGACGCGGTACTTACGGAGTAGGGTGGGACGGCCGAAAGACTTCGGCCTTGTTGGCGAGAACCATAACCGCCGCCATTAACTCGACCGGCAGCGAAGCGTTGCTCTTCGGTCTGGTGCCCACGCCTGTGACCGCCTTCGGGGCAAGGGGCAGAATGTGCTCCATCGGTTTTTCGGTTACGGCTTCGCACAACCCACCAGAATTCTCTGGCGTGAAGCTGTTCAACGGACGGGGGATGGAACTCTCTCAGTCGGATGAGGAGAGGGTGGAGAGAGCTCTCGCAGTAGAGGTCAAGAAGAACTCGACGAAATTTGGTTTGGCTACGCGAGACGTTGAAATCTTCTACGAGTACAGGGGAGCGCTACTTTCGAGGTATCAGCCAGGGGGCAAGAGGCTGAGAATCGCGGTAGATTGTGCAGCTGGGCCGGGGGGCTTAATCACTCCGTACGTCCTCAAAGGTCTTGGTCATGATGTTATACCGGTTAATGCTCAGGTATCTTGGCGCTTTCCGGGACGCCAACCGGAGCCGACCGCCGAGAATCTCGAAGAGTTCGGCAGAATGGTTCCTAACTTGGGCGTCGACTTCGGGTTCGCTCATGACGGAGACGCTGACCGGCTGGTGATAGTGAACCGGGCAGGCCGCGTCCTCCCAGACTCGGTATGCTCAATCTTGGCCCTAAAAGGGTTGGAGAAGACTTCTGGCGCCGCTATCCTTTCAGAGAATACGTCGACCGCTGTGGAGGAGGAGGCTCTAATGATGGGATTGCGCGTTGTCCGTAGCAAGGTGGGAAAGACGTTCGCCTCGTTGGAGAAGGAAGGCGGCGTTTTTGCGACGGAGCCCAGTAAAGTGACCGACCCGGCTTGGGGGCTGTGGGAGGACGGAATGAATGCCGCGGCCCTCATCGCCACCACAATTTCGAAGGACTCGCGGTTGCTAGAGAGGCTCACCGCTTCGGAAAGTTGGCACTACAGGCAGGTTAGCCTTGCTCTGAGGGTGGAGTTACCCGCCCTCGTCAGCAGAGCAAGGGAGGCCTTCAAACGCTTCAGAATCAAGGAAGAACGCATGCTTGACGGCTACAAGATGGTTTTTGCAAATGGTTCTTGGGTGATGTTCAGACCATCTGGAACGGAGTCAAAGACGAGAATCTACTCTGAGTCGAGGGATGTTGGGGAATCGGAGCTCTTGATTCAGGAGGGTGTGAAGTGTATCGAAAGCGTTGTTTATAATCAGCGTGGGTCTAGTTAGGCACGCTTGTCTGTCGACCACTCGAAGGTGGTGACGAGGGCTCTTTCGTTAGGGTTCATGCTGGATGCGTCTGCCTTTGACCTCCTGACCAAGCTGCCTGCAGAGGTTGACCCGAACGAATTGGTTGAGAGGATCATCGCCCAAAAGAAGGACGTGTCATCGGTCGAGCGAAGAATTACGAGTGAGGATTTGGAATTGCTCCTTCCGCCTGACTTGGTCACGCATCAGAGTGAAATAGAATCGGCACAACTGGACTTGGAGCCCAGCCTAGAAGTTGTGACTGATCCAACGCCTCGATTAGCGCCAATCAAGGCGGACGAGGGGTACAAGAGACTCTTTCGAGATAGATATCAACATCTTCTTTCGATTTTGCAGAAGAGGCCGGATATGCGGGGGCTGACGACGGTCCAGTCGGCCAAGGGTGTGGTCGCTGGTCAGAGTAGGAAAGTCGCTGGGTTGCTGTCGAATCGCGTCGAGAGGCGAGGGAGCATGGAACTAACTATCGACGATCTAACGGGCACACTTCGGATAATTTGTTCCGAGAGCGTAGCGAAATCGACTCTGCGCCTTCCGTTGGACAGTCTGGTCGTGGTGGAGGTCTCGCGGTCAAAGTCGGGACAGCTTTTCGCTAGCTCCCCGACTCTTCCGGACATCGCCCACAAGAAGCCGACCACCTCCGCACACGAGGTCTATGCGGTCTTCCTGTCAGACCTGCACGTCGGTAGTCGGATGTTTCTTCACGATGATTTTCAACGCTTCATTCTCTGGTTGAATGGAAAACTGGGGGATCGAGAGATGGTCGGCCGCATACGGTACATCGTGATCGCTGGAGACCTCGTGGATGGCGTAGGGGTCTATCCTAACCAGGAAGCACAGCTGAGTGAGAGGGACTTGAGAAAACAGTACCTCCTCGCCGTACAGTTGCTGGAGCAGATTCCTAGGCACATCCAAATCGTTGTATCGCCAGGTAATCATGATGCCGTTAGGCAGGCTCTACCGCAGCCCGCCATTCCGATTGAAGTCGCGGAGGGGCTCTATAGGATGGAGAACGTCAAGGCAGTGGGCAATCCCGCCTCTGTCAAGTTGAACGGCGTCAGCGTTTTGATTTATCATGGCAGGAGCCTGGATGA
>VBPP01000058.1 GCA_005877365.1 Nitrososphaerota archaeon | reverse complement strand
TCGCCCGGTTTTTCCACTAGCCGCCTTACGGCCATCCTCTCCAGGTCTTGCCTCTCCGTGAACGCCCGGAGGGCTTCGGCGTACATCCCACTCGCTGCCATCTCGCGTGCCTCCCTGACGACAGCCTCCTCCCCCGCCCTCGGCTCGCTGAGAAGGCATCGGATTCCCGCTTCGAAATCGCCGCCGACCAGAGCGTGTCCGACCAGATGAGTGACCGGGTCCCTCGTGCCGAATCTCTGGAGCCCGAAGAAGTTCGGGAGGCGGCGTTGCCCGCAGAGGCTGTAGGCCTCTTCAATCCTCGCCTTAATCTCACCACAGGCATCGCGGAGAGTGATGTCAAAGGAGTTCCCGAGAACCCTCCGGCGAGAGAACGGGCGATCGATATAACCAATCAACTCCGCCTTGAATGACGGCTCTTCGATCAGCTCCGGTCTCCTGGAGCGAGTGCTCGTAGGGCTGAGGTACTGCGTAGCCACGGCGTGTTTGTCCTTCATCCCGCCGAAGCTGACGCGACTCTCAAGGTGTCTCGATACCCTCCTTGCCGCGTGGAGGGTATCAGTCCCCCTCTTCTCAAGCCTGTAGACGGGGAGGGCCCCGGGGCTCTCCTCCGGTTTGAGGTCCTCCAAGTTCGCCAGTTCGGTGACTCTGAAATCGTCGTCGGAGACCCGCATCCTGGCTCGGCACGGGGGGCTCTCCGTAGCGTAGACACCTATTCCCACCTGAATCTCGACCGCCGGTGGTCTCGACTTCAAAGAAGCTTTAGGTTCCCGGTGAGCCTGTCAAGGAGGTCGTCGGGTGCGGGGCCCAGCCCCAGGCAGGTCGTCGTCCCCGGCTCGAGCTGCGTCAAGCCTCGGTCCTGAATGAGTGCTGCTGGCAGATGCATCGCTCTCGCCCTCCGAAGCAGCTCCTTCAATTCTGCCTCGCTTCCTATCTTCAGGACAATCTTGGCCTGTCCCTCCACTTTCCAGTCACGGTACCACCGCTCGCTCCGCGTCATCGCCTCCTCGGCCGCTGAGATTGAAGCGTGCGCCACCTGCGCGGCGAGTTTCCCCTTTCCCATCTTGAGATCTGACCTTACGACGATCACCTGCTTCAAACGGTGAATCTTTCTTCGATTCAACGATTATTAGAGCTCGGGTTAAGGGTTGCGTTCCCGTACTTTGTCAAGGTTCGATGCCATCGTTGTCGGGGGGAGCGTGGGAGGGCTCAGCTTCGCGGGCGAGGCGGCGAAGCGGGGGCTGAGCGTCCTGGTGCTTGAAGAGCACGATGAAATTGGCGAACCGGAGAAGTGCGATGGGCTCATGAGTCTGAGAGGGTTGAGGAGGTACGGGTTAGCCCCATCGGGGGGGGCCATCCAGAGCTCCGTGAGAGAGGGAGTGATTCACCCTCCCTCTGGCACCGAGTGTAGTGTCGATGCTGGCGCACTCGAGGTCGTCGTCATTGACAGGAGTCGGTACGACAAGCAGCTCGCAGAGAATGCCTCCGAGTTGGGGGCAATAATCAAGACGGGCCTCAGAGTTCAACGCGCCGCGGAGAAAGGCGAACTGGTGACTGTCGATGCGGGTCAAACATACGAATCCGACTACCTGATCGACGCCACCGGGCCGGCCTCCGCCCCAGCGGGCGGGATCCTCCCTGCGGCGAAGTACGAGGTCGAAGCCGATTGGGTCGAGGAGGGCAGAGTGGAGGTTTTCGTCGACCGGGCGAGATATCCCGGATTCTTCGCTTGGACCATCCCCTATGGGGTGCGGAGGGCAAAAGTCGGGGCAGCCGGGCGTGGGATCAACCCGTTCAAGGCCCTCGACGCCCTGTTGGAGTCAAGACCGCACAAGGTCATCAGAAGGGTCGCCGCACCCATCTACGTGGGTGGTCCTGCGGAGAAGTTCGTCTCAGGACGGAAGGTCTGGGTCGGCGAGTCGGCGGGGCAGGTCAAGCCCACGACTGCGGGAGGAATAGCGACCTCCATTGGGGGCGGGGTAATCGCGGCAAAGTGGGTTGCCGAGTCGGTCCACTCACACGACCCGTCACGGCTGGAGGGGTACGAGAGGGAGTGGAGGGAGACCTTCGAGAAAGAGATGAGAGCGATGATGAGGCTGAGGGGCGTGTTCGAGAGGCTGTCGAATAGGGAGGTCGACCTCCTCATTTCGACCCTATCGTCTCCAAAGCTCCTCGCGAGGCTTGGCAAGTCAGATTTCGATTTTCACGCCACCGCCTTTCTGTCCGCTCTCGGGGTCGTGGGGCTTTTCACACTGGCGAGGCTGGTTGCGTCGGCCGAGGTAAGGCAACTTCTCTCCCCGTAACCCCCGGAGAGAAGGCGGTGAAGTTCTCCTGTCCCAACTGCCACGAAGTTCTCATCTGGCGGTGCCAGAAGTGCAGAAAATTCACCCGCAGGTACAAGTGCAGCAACTGCGGTTTCGAGGGCCCCTAGTGACCCGAATGGGCTCGTATGTCATCAGGGTCAAGGTGCTCCCATCAGACGCCAGCGTGGACATCGAGAAGGTAGTCGACTCGGTAAAGAAGAACCTCGGCTCCGAAGCCCAACTGAGGGGCAAGAGCGTCGAGCCGATCGCCTTCGGTATCTCTGCGGCGGTCCTCGACATCGTCGCTCCGGAAAAAGAAGGGAGCATCGAAACAGTGGAGAGGCTCGTCTCCTCGGCGCCTCTCGTGGGACAGTATGAGACGATGGGCGTCAGCAGAATGTCGAGCAGACTGCCGCCGCGCTAGCCTGCAGGGAGGCGGGTGGGGTTTCACAAACCCCATAAGCTCGTAGGCGGGAGTCCTCTGCTGCTATGACCGCCCTCGAGGTCTTCCTTGCAACACTCGTGCTTCTCCTAATCCTTGTCTCAGGCCTCGCGTTCTACCTCGCCCTTCTCTACCGTCGCAAGTACCAGGAAAGGCAGACCAAGGCCTACGAGATGGGAGGGAGGCAGGTCCGGGGCGACATGTACCAGCTTCTCGGTACATTTGCTTCTCTCGAAGAGTACGAGCAAGTCATTCTCCTCTCGACGACCTCGAAGCAGGCCTCCCTCGACCTGCTGGGAGTGAAAGAAGACGAACTTCATTTCATAGAGTTCAAGAAGAGGGGGTCGCAACTCCAGACGCCCGAGAGAAAGATCAAGAGGTTGGTCGATGAGTCGAAGGTGAAGTACGTCGTGAAGGACGTCGAATTACCGGAGCGTTTTGAGATGGACGATAGGAATCCCGCCGGAGGCTCCGAATAGAGCCCGCGTGAGCAGAGCTTTTATACCACTCGAGAGACGTCTCGCCACTCCTGTCTGTTCTTAGAACGTGAAGCAAGCATGCGGGCACCTCTAAAATTCACTGCATACGAATGGTTAAAGGAGGAGAAGAGCGCCAGCGACGAAGAGCTACTCGAGGCTCTAAACAAGAACGGGAACAAGTGTTCTGTAAACGAGTTGAACAAGGTCCTCCTCCATCTCGAGATTCTCGGGCTGGTGAGCATACGCTGGATCGCCAAAGAGAAGAGGAGGATCGAGGTCGTCGAGAAGCCGCCCGAGGATCCCCTGAAGAGCCGAGCCAGTTAACGTATTAATCCGCCTCGGGTCGACCAAGTCGCGACATGGGTGTCGACCTGGGAGAGATTATTCCGAGAGAGAAGGTGGAGCTGGAGCAGCTCTCTGGCTGGAAGCTCGCGGTCGATGCATACAACACCCTCTACCAATTCCTGGCGATAATCAGGGGAGCGAGCGGGGAGCACCTGAAGGACTCGAGGGGGAGGGTCACCTCTCACCTCAGCGGCCTCTTTTACAGGAGCCTGAATCTACTTGAGCTCGGAATGAAGCTAGTCTACATCTTTGACGGCAAGCCGCCAGAGCTGAAGGCGACTGAGATTGAGAGGAGGTCGAGTCAGCGGAGGGAGGCGCAGGTGCAGTACGTCAGGGCCATTCAGGCCGGAGATATTCCTGCGGCGAGGAAGTACGCCGAGGCTTCCACCACCCTTCGGCGCGATATGGTCGCCGAGGCCAAGATACTCCTCGATGCGATGGGTCTTCCATGGGTAGACGCGCCCTCGGAGGGTGAGGCGCAGGCAGCGGTAATGGCGGCGGAGGGCACCGTGAACGGTGTAGCTTCTCAGGACCATGATTCTCTTATCTTCGGTGCGCCCGTCCTAATCAGGAACATAACCATCTCCGGAAGGCGAAAGCTCCCGAGCAAGGGAATCTTCATCAACGTCCAACCCGAGCGGATAGTCCTCTCGAACGCTCTTCGCGAGCTCGGTTTGACTCGTGAGCAGCTGGTGGACCTCGCCATCCTCCTCGGGACCGATTTCAATCCCGACGGATTTCAGGGAGTAGGTCCAGTCAGGGCACTGAAGTTCATAAGGCAGTACAAGCGTCTCGAGGGGATACCTGAGTTGAAGGAAGCCATCTCTGCGATCGATTACAACTCGATAAGGAATATCTTCCTCGAGCCACCCGCCCAGAAGGGAGTCAAGCCGCAGTGGGGGAGGGTAAACAGGGAGAAGGTAATCTCCTTCCTCGTCGACGAGCACTCCTTCTCCCTCGAGAGGGTCGAGGCGGCGATGAAGAGGCTTGTAGAGGTCGAGTCCACCAGGTCTGAATCGTTGGAGAAGTGGCTGGGTTGACCAGGGAGATACCCACCAACGCTTCGCTTCTCAGCAGGCTGGAGCGGGAGGGAGTTCTCCGCACTGGCGCCGTCCGGGAAGCGATGCTCTCAACACCACGCGAGCTCTTCGTCTGGGACGGCTACCGGGAGGAGGCGTATGTGGACTGGCCCCTCCCCCTCGGAAGGACAGGCCAGACCATCTCCGCACCTCACATGGTCGTGATGATGCTGGAAGAACTCGACCTTCGAGCGGAGATGAAGGTACTGGAGATAGGTAGCGGGAGCGGCTGGAACGCGGCCTGCATCGCTAGTATCGTGGGAGCTCGAGGAAGGGTGGTCAGCGTCGAATTGATCGAGGAGTTGGTTGAGTTCGCGACGAGAAACATCAGGCGCGCTGGACTCGAGAAGATCGTTGAGATACACCATGGCGATGGCTCGAAGGGCTGGCCTCCATTCGAAGCGGGGGAGATCTACGACCGGGTAGTACTCACCGCGGCGGCATCGCGAATTCCGGATTTCCCAGTTCGTCAGCTCCGCCGAGAGGGAGTCCTCCTCTTACCCCTGGGAGACCCTCCAGCTCAGATTCTTACAAGAGTGGTAAAGGGCCGTGCAGGTGACTTGTCGAGTCGACCGCTCTGTCCGTGCGTCTTTGTTCGACTCGTCAGGAGTGAAGAGGCCTGAAGCAACAGGTCACACTGAAGGATATTGAGGCTGCAGAGAGCAGAATCAGCAAGTACGTCCCCCCCACACCCCTGGAGCTCTCCCCGAGGCTTTCGCAATTAATCAAGAGAGAAGTTTACCTCAAGCTGGAGGTCTTCCAGCCGATCCGGGTCTTCAAGATCAGGGGCGCCCTCAACAAGATTCTCTCGCTCCCCGACAGTTCGGTTCGACGAGGGGTGATTACTGCCTCCTCGGGAAATCATGGGCTCGCGGTCGCCTATGCCTCGAGGGTCTTCGGGATCGACGCGACTGTTTGTGTCCCGACGAAGGCAAACCCTCAGAAGGTCGCCGCCATCGAGGAGCAGGGTGCTAAGATAATTCGAAGCGGCGCCTCCTACGACGACACCTACCTGAGCGCGAGAAGGATCGCCTCGAGGAGGCATCTGACCTTCATCCATGCATTCGACGACAGGGACGTGGTTGCTGGGCAAGGGACCTGTGGCCTTGAGATTGCTCGGCAGGCATCCGACCTCGGCTCCGTCGTGGTCTCGATAGGCGGAGGCGGCTTGATCTCGGGTATCTCGATCGCCCTCAAGAGTCTTCTCGATGGCGCCTCGGTCCACGGCGTCCAGACCACCGCCTCCCCCTCGATGTACGAATCAATCAGGCAGGGGAAGAGACACGGGGTGAAGAGGCGTCCTACGATTGCCGACGGGATGCAGGCGACTCCCGGGCGGCTGACCTTTGATATCGTCTCGAGATACGTCGACAGCATCGCCCTGGTTTCAGACGCTGAACTCGAAGACGCTATGATCGACCTCATGCTGACAGCCAGACTACTCGTCGAGCCTTCAGGGGCGGCGCCTCTGGCGGCGGTGAAGAACTCTTTGAAGTTAGCCGATGGCAAGAAGGTGGTCCTTGTCGTGAGCGGCGGAAACGTCGCATTTTCGCTGCTAACCAAACTGCTCCGTTCTAGGAGGATAGCCTCAGGAAGCTCTTGAGGTCCCTCGCGAGGAGGGCTTTGTTGCTTATGGCCTCCTCCCCCAGTGTGCGATGAGTCACCCTTCCGTAGTCGTGGCCGGGGTAGATGACAGTCGTGTCTGGAAGCTTCATTATCGAGCCATGAAGACTCGCGAACAACTTCTCGGCGGAACCACCCGGCAGGTCTGTCCTCCCCCAGCCTCCGATGAATAGCGTGTCGCCCGTCAAGAGGTTTTTCCCGTCGTAGAGACAGATGCTGTCCTCTGTGTGCCCCGGCGTGTGGATGACCCTCACACTCTCCTCTCCCACCAAAATCTGGTCATCGTCGCGCAGTCGCCTGCCACCTTCGAGAGATGAGTTTTCGTGAATCAGCACCTCCGCACCACACTTCTCTGCCAGCTCGTGAAGGGTCAACGTATGGTCAAAATGTCCGTGCGTCGCAACGACGTACTTTATTCTCGTCCCCGCACTCTCGGCGGCCTCGAGGATAGGCTGAGTCTCCCAGCCAGAGTCTACCACGAGCCCCTCCCTCGCTAGCGGGTCTCCGAGGAGGTAGACGAAGTTCTTCATCCGCCCCACCTTTATCTGGATGACGAACATGCTACGGGATTCCTATCGGGACGACGACGACCTGGCCTGTGAACTCGCTCCGCCTCCTCACCCCAACCTTGGCTTTGTGGAGAGCTCGCATGGGCTTCCCTGCCCCCACCCCTGATTCTCGTTCCGAATTTCGCGTCGATTCCGATATCGGCCCGCTCGAACTCGCTCCCCAGCCTCGACAGCTCGCTGCCGTCCCGAGCCACAAGCATTTCCACCGCACTCTCGCTCAGTCTCTTCCAGTTGGTCTCCGCCTCCTCCGTCCTTATGGCCTCGGGGCTCGAGAGGAGGAGGACCTTCACCTTCGACCCTCGCGCCGCGAGGTGTCTGGCTGCGACGAAGCCATCGCCGCCGTTGTTGCCGCTTCCCGCGACCACGAGAACTCGCTTTCCGAAGAGGGGACCATACCTTCTCCACACCTCTAGCGCGACCTCCGCCCCCGCGTTCTCCATCAACTTCCCGACGCCAATCCCTAGGCTTGCGGCGCGTGCCTCCTCCTTCATCATCTGCTCTGGCGTGATGTACTCCACCTGTTCGGCCAAGAGAAATTACGTTTATGAACGTCTCTCCATCGTTGACTCGCCGGATGCGGAAGGGGCGGCTGGCGGCGAAGAGGGTCTCCGAGTCCGCGATGATTACGTATCGTCTCATGATGCCCACCGACGCCAACATCGCCGGAAACGTCTTCGGTGGCTCAATCATGAAGTACATGGACGAGATAGCCGGGATAGTGGCATCCCGCCACGCAGCAACGAACGTGGTGACCGCCTCCATCGACAGGATGAACTTCTACGCCCCCGTCTACATCGGCGATCTCTTGATACTGAAAGCCGCGGTAAACTTCGTGGGAACGACCTCGATGGAGGTGGGTGTTAGGATCGAGGCGCAGGACACGCGAACTGGAAGGTCCGTTAGGACAGGGTCGTGCTACCTTACCTACGTTGCGCTCGATTCAAAGGGCCGGCCTACCCCCGTCCCGAAGCTTCTCCTCGAAACGGCCGAGGAAAAACTTCGATTCAGGCAGGCGAGTATCCGCCGAAAGCTGAGGGATGAAGAGAGGTCAGCCATCGAGAAGCTCTAAGACGCCAGAGGGCTCGACGACATGAATGCCTCAACTCTCGTGGGACGACTTGAACGAGTTGAGATCCGAGTAGGGACCGTTGTCAGGGCGGAGGAGTTTCCAGACGCGAGGAAACCGGCCTACAAGCTCTGGATAGACCTCTGTGACATTCGGAATCAAGATGTCCAGCGCGCAACTCACCCGTCTCTACCGAACAGAGGAGCTGGTGGGTCGGCAAGTTCTCTGCGTCACGAATATCCCGCCCAAGCAGGTCGGCAGGTTCGTCTCGGAGGTTCTCACGACTGGCTTCGTCGTCGAAGATGGAAATGTAATACTCGCACAGCCCGAAAGACATGTCCCTGCGGCACGAGGTTGGCTTGACGCGCCCGACGAGTACGAGAACGCTAGGCGCGATTCTCACCGAAGGCTGCGATGCTGTCATCATCATCTCGACGGCAGCATCCGTCGAAGACGAACGTGCACCTTCCCAGTCTGCCTTAAATAACATATGTTATAATTGGTGGCTCGTTCCGTTTTGGCGAGTCTCTTCTTCGCGGCCGGGCTAGGAGCTGTAGCGGGGCTGCTCCCCGTTTACCTCGGGCTTGTTCCTCTCTGGTTCATGAGACGCATCCCAGAGAGTTGGCGCAGCCTGATTGTGAGTATCTCCTTAGGGATACTTCTCTTTCTCTTCGTCGACGTCACCGGGGAGGGTGTTCGACTGGCCGGGAGTCCGGGTTTGAACTCATTACTCTTCGTCGTTGGCCTTTCGCTTGGTGTCTTCGCCCCCCTCGCAGCCGCGCGGAGGGGTCGAGTCGACGCTGTCGCTATCGTCGACCAGGAAGGGGTTGCGGGAGAGCGCGAGAAGGCGCGATTCTTCACTGCTTACATGATCGCGGTCGGCTTGGGGATGCATAACCTGGGGGAGGGTCTCGCGATAGGGGCTGCTTACTCCGCGGGGGAGTTAGCCCTCACCTCTGTGCTCGTCGTCGGTTTCGCGCTTCACAACGCAACGGAGGGATTCGGGATAGTCGCCCCCATCGCCTCCTTGCCCCTCAGAATCAGGCAGCCTCTGGCCATGGGTTTTCTCGCGGGCTTCCCCACGATTCTCGGAAGTGTGCTCGGCTTCGTTGCCTACTCCCAGGCGATCGGCTCTCTCTTCTTCTCGGTCGCAGGAGGCGCACTCCTGTACGTGATTGTCCAGCTTGTCAGGCTCGCCTACGTGGCTTCGAGGACGGAGAGGACATTCCTCGGAGTGGTTCTGGGAATGATTCTCATGTACCTAACCGGGGTCCTCGTCTCAACGTGATTTCTCATCATCCTCCTTCACTCTTCTCCTGTTGACCGACTTCACGAAACACTCTTCGCAGACAACCTCCTCTCTGTGTCCGATCTTGAATGGATGCCCGCTCCCCTCGATCTCAGCGTCGCAGAAATAGCATCTCGCCTTCATGGCGGACCCTCGCGGCTGCCTCGATGTATCCTTCTCTTCTGGATGACACCTCTTCCCTTGAAGTGCCAGACCTCGGCGTCGCCGTCAAAGTTCCTTCCCCATTCGATAAGTTGCTTTATTTCTCCCCTCTTGACTCGCGCAGCTCCGCTCTTCACCTGAATGAGGAGTATCCTGCCCTTCTTTGCGGCAAAGAGGTCGACGGGACCGTGGGAGGCGGCACTTCTGGCGACGTACCACCCCTCGTCTCGAAGCATTATCATCGCCCTGTACTCCCTGGCGCGTCCTCTCTCGTACCTGCTCATGACCAACTAGACGTTCCCCCCCTTGCGAGGCCGCTGGGAGTCCTGATGGATAAGCTCTCGCCGCTCCCGCCGACTCGAGATACGAGAAAAATTGAGGAGAGAATCGAGATAGCCCCGATCAGGGATGGGAGGTCGAGCAGCTCGCCAAGAAGAAGAATTGAGATGCCCACGGCTGTAACGATCTCGAGCATCAGCAGCATCGACGACACCGTCGCGGTGAGATACCTCAAGCCTCTCTGATATAGAACAAATGGGATTGCGGTATTAAGAAGCGCGGTGTAGAGAATCAACCCCCATTCCCCCTCGGTCATCAATAGCTCTGCCGGCCCCACGGTTAACATCACTGGCGCTACAAAGACGGCGGTCGAGAGAATCGTCAGCGACGCGACGCCGAGCGGGTCCCATCTTCTCTCGTCTGTCTTTCGTTTGTTGTAGATGATATAGACGCCCCATGAACTCGCCGAGACCAGGTAGAAGAGGTCACCAGTCAGCTGACTTCCGGTGATCAGCCCGAAGTCGCCCCTCGTCGTAAGCAGGAATATCCCTCCCACCGCGAGGACAGTCCCAAGGACCTTCGTTCCCGTGAACTTCTCCCCGAGGAGCGCCGCGCTTCCTATCGCGGCTATTAGAACCGACAGGTTGACCAAGAGGGCTGCCACCGACGCGCCGGTGTGGGCCTGGCCGAGAAACTGGCAGAGAAATCCAACGGCATTCAGGAAGCCTAGAATCCAGACGGGTTTCGTCCTCAAACCCTCCGACAAAGGCTTCCCGTAGAC
>VBPP01000057.1 GCA_005877365.1 Nitrososphaerota archaeon | reverse complement strand
CCTGTCTTCAGGAAGAACGGAACGGTTACCGCGGGGAACTCTTCAGGAATCAACGACGGTGCGGCGGGGCTTCTGATCACGTCGCGTGAGTTGGCCGAATCTCTTCCCGCGAAGCCGATCGCGAGAATTCTCGGCACCGCCACGGCGGGTGTCCACCCCAGTTACATGGGTTTGGGCCCAGTTCCCGCCACGAGAAAGCTCCTCTCAAGGCTCGGTATCGGAATGGATGAATTCGGGGTAGTAGAGTTGAACGAGGCCTTCGCCGCGCAGGTCTTGGCCTGCATGGAGGAGATGCCCGAGTTCGACCCCGCGCGTATGAACCCCAACGGAGGAGCGGTGGCGTTGGGTCATCCCATAGGTTGCAGCGGGGCGAGAATCGCGGTGACCCTCCTGCACGAGATGAAACGAACGAAGACGCGGTTTGGGTTGGCCACGATGTGCATCGGGGTAGGGCAGGGGATTGCGACCGCCTTCGAACTGATATAGGGATGGGGGGCAAATCTTATCTCCGCTCCTCGACACCGCCGTTTCGGGATGGAGGCGACGACAGTTCAGGCTTACCAGATGTTTGTGGGCGGGAGATGGATTCCTTCTCACTCCGGGAGGGTTTACCCGGTCTACAACCCCGCTCAAGGGTCGGCGATAGCCGAAGTCCCCCGGGGAGATGCCCGCGACGTTGCGTTCGCAATAGAGACTGCGAAGGCCGCCTTCGCAGAGCCCTCCTGGCGCGGAATGGACCCGAGCAAGAGGGGGAGAATACTCTACAAGATCGGACAGGCCGTACGGGAGAAGATCGAGGAGCTCGCACGAGTCGAAACGATCAACAACGGAAAACCAATCGGGCAGTCCAAGGGCGACGTCGCTTATGCGGCGAGGCTCTTCGAGTACTACGCCGGGCTTGCCGACAAGTTCCAGGGAGAAACGATACCCCTCCCGGGGAGCAGGCTCGACTACACACTGAAGGAGCCGATCGGCGTCACCGCCCACATCATCCCCTGGAACTATCCAATCGCTCTCGCCTCAAGGAGTATCGCTCCCGCCCTTGCGGTGGGCGACACCGTCGTCGCGAAGCCCGCCTCGTTCACACCCCTCACGCTCCTCAAGTTGGCGGAGATAGCGAAGGCCTCCGGGCTACCAGACGGGGTTTTCAACGTGGTGACGGGTGCGGGTGAGGAGGTCGGAGAAGAAATCGCAAGAAGTCCTGACATCAGGCTGATCGCTCTTACTGGCTCGACAGAGACGGGAGGGCGGGTGATGGAGCTCGCGGCAAAGAATCTTACGAGGGTCGTCCTCGAGCTCGGCGGGAAGAATCCGAACATAGTTTTCGCCGACGCAGACCTCACCAGGGCCGCGCGAGGCGTCATCGACGGCATCTTCACCAACGCGGGGCAGATGTGCTGGGCTGGTTCGAGGTTGCTGGTCGAGGAGGCCGTGCAGGAGAAGCTTGTTGGGAAGGTTCTGGAGGGAATCAAGCAGATGAAGCTCGGCGATGGTCTGGACCAGTCGACCGGGATGGGGCCTCTCGTCTCGGAATCTCATAGGAAGAGGGTGATGGGATACGTGGAGGAGGGGCTGAAAGAGGGAGCCAAGTTGCTCGTCGGAGGTAAGCCGCCAAAGGACGAAAGGCTCAAGGATGGATACTTCTTCGAGCCGACGGTCTTCACTAGTGCGAGCCCTGACATGAAGATAGTACGCGAAGAGATCTTCGGGCCCGTCTTGAGCGTGATGACCTTCCAGGGTCTCGAGGAAGCTGTAAGGCTCGCGAACGACAGCGAGTACGGGCTCTACGCGGGGGTCTGGACGACGAGCCTCAGGACAGCTCACAGAGTTGCGAAGGAGGTTGAGAGCGGGATGGTTTCTATCAACGAGTACCCAGTGACTTACCCTCAGTCGCCGTTTGGTGGCTTCAAGAAGAGTGGGCTGGGCTTCGAGCAGGGCGTAGACGCCATCGAGAGTTATCTGAGGGTGAAGAACGTGGAGATCAACCTGGACTGATTGATGGTCAGTCCATCTTCTTCCAAACCTCTTCCCGCCTCCCTTCGGCGAAGTTGGAGTATCTCGCGAGGTTGAAGAGATAAGTGGAAAGCCTGTTGACGAAGGGAAGAAGCTCGGGATTGATAGCCTCAACCCTCCCGACGGCCACTATTCTCCTCTCGGCTCTTCGGCAGACTGACCGTGCGAGCTGAAGGGTCGCGGCGGACTGGCCTCCGCCCGGGAGGATGAAGTTCCTCAGTGGAGGGAGTTTCGTCGTGAGCTCGTCGCTTTCTCTTTCAAGCCATCTCGTGTCTTCCCCGCCAATTCTGGGGACCTTCTCACCCTCTCCCCTTGCGGCTAGCTCCGTCGCCAGGTCTGCACCAGCGACAAAGAGAAGCTTCTGCACCCTCTTGAGAGGGGTCGATAGGCTCTCTGAGGTGCTAAACGAGATCGCAACACCGATACAGCTGTTCAGCTCATCGATAGCGCCGTAGGCCTCAATCCGGGGAGAATCTTTCGAAACGCGCTTGGACCCGAAGAGACTTGTTTCTCCCTTGTCCCCTCGCCGGGTGTACACGACGGACCAAGTTTAACGGTCAGCTATTAAATCTAGTAGACTAGTCGTCTTTCTCCGTCTACCGCGAATGCTGAATGCGTATCCTCCCTCTGTTCTTTGAACGGACGGGCGACCGTCCCAAAGCGCGTGACGAACCCGATTTGCGGCCAAGAGAAGATAGAGGTTGTCCCAAAGTCAGAGGTCTCCTTACTGCGGGGGGGGCTTTATTATTGGAATTGAAGACTAGGCGCCCCTGGCCGGGCCTTATCAGTCGATGTAGGCGCCCCTATGTGTGAGTGGAACCCGCGGGCGCAGCGGTCGGACGGGAGTCATCACGTACAGGTGATTGGATTTGGACCAGATTGAGGTTCGGTCCGGCGGATACAACGTTGTTACAGGCTAGGGAACCTTTTTTTCATCATACGCTTGAAGGTTCGCTTGTCATATCGATATTCTCTATCGGTATCCAGCTCTTGGTACAGTTCTTCGACGGAGGCGTCCGTGAAGAGTACTTTCGATGTCCAGAGAGAAACATCCTTCGTCTTCCTGAAGGGAACCTTCATGAGGTAGAAAGGGTAGTCTGCTGCCGCTGGCAATATTCCGACAAAAGGGAGGAACAGGCTAACGATTTTGCAGCCAGTCTTCAGTTTCCTCCCAAACAACGCGACATCCTCATCGACTTCCCCAAGGCCGCAATACACGATAGTTGCGTCGTGCAAATCCGACTCCATGAAGTCCTCATTCCTGATTTCTATCCGATCGGTCAACCCCATTTCTTGAATACGCTCCGCGGCTTTCGCCGCCCGACCCCTGTGCAGCTCGATTCCGACTGCCCTTTTCACGCCAAACTCGGCAACCGCAACGACGCAGAGCTGACCTCGCCCGCATCCGAGGTCATAGAAGACGTCTCCCTTGAATGCCTGTGCGAGATTGAGTATTTTCCGGATATGTCTGTTGCTCTGGTAGTCCTCGGGACCCAGCCGGTTCATTAGTCGCTCTTCCTGCAAGTCGTTTAGGCCCATCAAATAAATGAGCGTCTCGGAAATCGTGATTTGACGTCAGGGGATGTGTGTTCCAGAATAAGAGTGGAATGTCTGCGAGTCGCACGGGAGTCGACAGGAAACCGTGCCAGAGACGTAAACGAACTCATGCTTGTTGAGTCGGGGAGGCGCAATGAATTATGCATGGAAACCGTCCTGCCCTTTGCAGTCCATTTTCTGCTCGTTCAGACCACTAAATCGATTGTGTGCCGTCGCCACACCCAAATGTTGGTTTCGAATCGCAATCTATGTGGCGCCCCTACCGGCTTGGTTGTTCTAGGTGGGTTCCCGACCGCGTCGCCAATTATGAACCTCAGAAAGAACCGGATCCGTCTGAACAGCTACCCATTGTTCTCCAATCAACATTTCGGTCTCGACGAACCCTCATGATGCGCGCACCCGCTATGTGTGGCCCGCCAGACCCTGGCCGACTAGAATTGTTCGAAGGACCATTCCAACGTGGTCGAATATCAAATGGGAGAGGTGGACGGATTGCCCTTCCGTCCTTGTCAGGGACGAGTTTTAACTCGTGCTTTGAGACGATGCGCCCACAATTACGGCGCTGGCGAATCTTGGGCCTACCTGGGTGACCTTAATCCTCGTCTTCTCTCCTTGTTTTCCTCCTGTGACAAAGATGACGAAGCCATCGACTTTGGCCACTCCGTCGCCCCTTCTGCTCGTTTCTGAGATGGTGACATCGTACTCCTTACCGACTTCTACTGGCTTGGGTCCCTCCGGCCTAGAGCCTCCACCATAACCTGAGCTGCCGTATCCGCCTCCGCGTCCGCGTATTATGGGCTATAAAAGAAATGACTTCGACCTGCCAAGGGAGGGAAGGGGGGGTGCCAGCACTTGGCCGCCCTGGTGAACACGGAAGTCTCCATAGTTCTGGAAGCCCACATCGCCAAGTATCCGAGGCCCGAGGACGCGAAGAAGCACCTGTATGAACCGATCGTAACCTACGAGCACTTCCAGGAGGCGGCGAAGAAAGTGAGGTCCTCCAGGGAGAGCAACCCGATGGAGAAGGTCGCGGTGCCTTATTACAGGTAAGGCGGCAAGATGTGTGGTAGGGTTGGTTCGTTGTAGTAAATGTAGAAAAAAAGCGGTAGAGATGAGAACTGAAGGAAGCCCTGTTTTAGTTTGTACTGGTTGTAATAATTACATCGGCGAATGTACTTGATCATCAAACTGAGTAATGCACTAGGTCAAGGACAACCTTTCCCAGAGGAAGCACGCAGAACCTATGGCCTCCAACGTGCGCCGATTCGATGGCTGGCCGAAGAGAAGGCTATCATCGGTCAGGTTGGTCGCGGGAAGGGTCAGTAAACCATAAGCCCTTTTTCCTCGAGCATCACGTGCAGGTTGTTCACGGCCCTATAGACTTCGCTCTCCTTCTTCGCTCCAGTACAAACGAGCTTCCCAGAGGAGAAGAGAAGTATCACGGTCTTGGGGTCTGGCATCCTGTGGATCAAACCGGGGAACTGCTCCGGCTCGTACATCGATTTTGGTAACTGTCTAGCCGCTTCCTCTAGGTCAATCTTCCCGCCAAGATTCGCCGATGCCACCATGTTCTGTATCACTATCTCTGCCTCGTTCTTGATGGGGATGCCCCCCTCCTTCAACCTCCTGACAACCTCTTGCACGGCCTTTCTTGCCTGCTCCTCCGATTTTGCACCCGTACAGACCATCTTCCCAGAGCTGAAGATCAGGGTAGCTGTCTTTGGGCTCTTCAGTCTAAAGACCAGTCCAGGGAATGTGTCGGGATGATACTCCACGTCGACAAAGTTCTTGGTTATCAGGTTGAGCTCGACCCTCTGATTTATTGAGGCTGAAGCGACAACGTTCTCAATGCTTACTATTGCCTTCGTTTGGGGCATTACGGAGGCGTGAAGATTCGACAGCTTATATAGTAAACAAGAGAGACTGGGAATCGGCCAGATGACGTCTGGTCGTGTGAGGCGTCATCGGTATGTGAGGCTCATCTCAAATGATCCTCGAACCCCGAAGAGTATCAGAACCCTGTCCTGCTCTGACCTAGAGATTGCTTTACCTATTATGCAGTCTAACTAGATCTTTATGCTTCTTGCAGGCTGAAACGGTTTAGATGCTGAGAGCTGACATATAGAGGCGAGACCGAACGCCTGATCCGTATGACTACTCGTCACTACGTTCAGGTGCGTAAAGCCATATTCTTGATAGAGTTCAAGATGACCAAAGCGGGAAAGCAGATCGACCGCGTGGTTCAGGTCCATCTGGAGATATAGCGAATTCCACCAATTCTCCGAATCGATACCGCCGAGACTTGATGGAATGACGGAAACTGCTCAGACAACGGCGAGCAAGACAGAGCAAGAACCAACAACGAAGATCTAGACACTTGAAAATACCTTCAACCTGAAGAGAGACTAGCATTCAGAGTTTATATACCAGACGAATAATTTCATACTCTGAGACTTAAATATCTCAGATTTATGTCGCAACATGTCACACAGCATAAGTTTTTCGAGACTGCTGAAATCTGAGAGGATACTCGATAGATGCCCCAAATGCGGAAGGAGGCTAATGGTAATTGATAGCTCCAGAGGAGAACTCTTCTGCAGTAATTGCGGCTTCGTAATGAAGGAGAAGATTGTGGAGGCGGGTCCGGAATCGAGGTCTTTCTCTAACGAAGAAAAGGACAATAGAAGCAGGACCGGAAGCCCCACCTCCATAACAATGCATGATATGGGCCTTGCCACAGTAATAGGAGGCATGAACAAGGACGCATCAGGGAGGTCATTGTCCGGTTCCATGAAATCCACAGTCGAGAGATTGAGGACATGGGATCGGAGAAGCCAGGTGCACGAATCCGCGGACAGGAACCTAAGGCAGGCATTAAGCGAACTGCGACGGTTCTCGGACAAGCTGACAGTCTCCGAAGCTGTCACGGAAAAGGCCGCCTACATCTACAGGAAGGCACTTGAGAGGAATCTTGTGAGAGGAAGGTCCATCACATCAATAATAGCAGCATCGCTCTACGCCGCCTGCAGGGACATGGAAGTTCCAAGAACTTTGAAAGACGTGGCAGCAGTGAGCAATGTCAAGAGAAAGGACCTTGCGAGGTCCTACAGGCTCTTGCTCAAGGAGATGGACATCAAGATGCCAGTGGCAGAGCCATCGAGGTGCGTATCGAAGATAGCGTCTAGGGCAGGAATGTCCGAGAAAACACAGAGAAGGGCACGGGAAATACTGATTAGGGCCAAGCAGATGAGGATAACAGCTGGCAAAGACCCGATGGGATTTGCAGCTTCGGCGCTCTACGTTGCTTGCACATTGGAAGGCGAAGATAAGACGCAGAAGGACGTTGCTGAAGCTGCTGGGGTGACCGAAGTAACCATAAGAAACAGGTACAAGGGTCTCTGGTCGGCTCTCGGCATTTGAGTTTCAGCTTCGAGAAGTTATTCTCAAAGAGTAATTATTCGCAGTCTTCTATTTGAAACACACGTATGAGGATAGGTCTAGAGGACTCTTCTCTGAAGAGTCTTGCATGTTTGAAACTCGCCCTCCTGACGGCCTGATGGGTCGGTCTAGTTCACATCACATACAGGAATATCGGATGAGGTTTCCTCCAGCCCGCAGGCGTGACCTCTATTTCACGCTCAGGCCTCCAACCGGGAATCGAGTAATCAAAATTTACGATTCTGGCACCAGCCCTCAGTTCTTTCATGAACTTGGGCGCCATTAAGTTCAGGGTATAGCTCGAAAGATACATGGCAAGGACGTCGGCCTCTCTCAAGCTTACCTTCTTGAAGTTGCGACACCATATCCTGATTTGATGGGACAGTCCCATCTCCTTCACCCTTCTGCGGCACTCTATCACGAGGCGCCTCCGAACCTCCACTCCCACCACCCTGGCATGAAAGTCCTTGGCCGCTGCTATCACCATTCTGCCGTCGCCCGAGCCG
>VBPP01000056.1 GCA_005877365.1 Nitrososphaerota archaeon | reverse complement strand
GAGATGGTCGGTCTCTCAGAGAAGGCTCACGCCTACCCTTCCCAGCTCTCTGTGGGGCAACAGAAGAGGGTCGCTCTTGCGAGGGCTCTGATGAACGGGCCGGAGATAGTACTGGCGGACGAACCCACGAGCGACCTCGATAAGGCTACGGAGCTGGAGATAATGCGCCTTATAGAGAGGGTCCATGAAGAGGGACCGAGAACCCTGGTGATGGTCACACACAACCTGGAGCTCGTAAACTATGCAACGCGGGTGCGAACGATGGACAACGGAGTCCTCAGCAAGTCGGCGGGGCAGTGAAAATGACCCTCAGAGCCGCACCGCTAGTGGGAGGGTTCGTGGCTCTTGTGGGGGGAGTCGGTCTTATCGCCGCTTTTGCCCCGACGGACCACCTGATAGCGTATGCTCAGGTTGGATCGGGTGTCCTCGCGGTCACAGTGGGGCTATATCTGATCCTGATCGTCTCCTGGCACGACTTGCGGGACCACGACCCGAGGTCCCCGAGGCTATACTCGCTCGTCAGGCGGGAAGTTCGCAGAAGGGCGCTCAGGACCGTGTCTTCAGGTGCTGCGATAGCCGTCCTCGTGGGGATACTCCTCTCGTCGATGCTCCTGACAAACGGGGCGGCCTACAGCATCTCTTCGACCAAGGACAAGCTGGGGGCGGACGTGCTCGTGGTTCCCCGTCAGACCTCCCTATCCACCCAGCCCTTCTATACGTTGACCTACACAGGGAGCTCGGCAGCCGCCTCAGGGACTCCATCATTCTCGATTCCCCCGTACATCGAAGGAAATGTGACGCAGCAGGTTGAATCCATTTCCGGAGTGAAGCAGGCAACGCCTCAACTGCTCGTTACTTACTTCTTCCCGTCCGGGGGATGCGGCGGGCTAGACGTTGTGTACATAGTGGGCGCTGCCACCACGGGAAACTTCGTCCTGGACAGCTGGCTCCCGACGAACGTCAGCCAGTCGCTCGGCGGAAACGGTGCAATCGCGGGAGGCGAGGTCCCTGAATTCTCCCAGTTGCCAGCCCAGGGGCAGTATTACGGGGTGCAGCTGCAGAGGCAAGCAACTCTCCCCAGGACGGGGACGTTCCTGGACCACGTCATCTTTGTCTCGATGGAGACGGCGAACAAGATGCTGCAGTGGCAGAAGGCCGGAAACGACCCAGCCAGGTACGGAATGCAGACTCTCAGCTTCCAGGAGGGACAGATAAGCGCCGTCTTCGTCAAGTTCAATCAAGGGGCGAACCCGGCAGTCGGAGCGGCGGCGGTCAGTGCCCGTGTCTCCGGAGTCAGGGCCTACACCCTCGATTCGATAGCGAAAGCGGCCGCTGTACAGTATTCGGGGTTGTTATCGATATTCTCCCTCTCCGGGGTCCTGGTATGGGTGGGCTCGCTGGCCCTCGTAGCGACAGTGGCTTCCCGCGCCACGAATGAAATGCGGGGAGAGATCGGGGTGATTCGGAGCCTCGGGGGGTCGCGGAGGTTCGTCCGGAAGATGGTAGCCACTCAGAGCGCGCTGACGACGAGCGTCGCGGGTCTGATGGCGATACTCGCCGTCTGGATTGCCTTCAACTCTCCCGTCGTCTACGACTCAGTCATCCTCGCGTTCAAGATGCCGTACGTGCCGCCCTCCCCGAGCCTGACGGGTCTCTACGTCGCGATGGCCGTCCTGATCGTGATGGTCACGGCCGGAATCGGGGCGTTGCTCGCCGCCAGAATCTCAGGGCGAATGGAGGCCTACGAAGCAATAAGGAAGGGAGCGAGGTAAGGACCGAGGGTTCTCAAGAGTTGTGAAGAAGGATTTTTTCGAGACTAGGGTGGAGAGACAGCGATGGGCATTATCATCGATTGTTCTTATCCTCTCGGTCAACCTTCAGGTTTCACAGGGGGCGCCCTCGGGGTCGCAGCCCGACAACTGCGACAACTGGCTCGATCAGTGTTTTCAATACAGCGTCTCCACTGAGCATTTCGCCGTCTTCTATAACACCACGGGGCGTTTCTCCGTGAGCCCCGAGTGGGCCAGGAACGTCAGCACGATGGCCGAGACCGCCTACACGAAGCTTGTCTTCGAGGAGGGATTTACACCTCCCGCAAGGAACCCGATTCCGATCTATCTGGACCTCGCGAAGGGGGGCTTCACCAATTTCCTGCTGTGCAATCTGTGTCCCCTGACGCCGACGAGCCTGCAGCACCTTCAGATTGAGTACAGGTACCGGTCTCCATGCCCGAATGACTGCGGCATCCCCACCTCTAACTGGGAGGTTGCCCACGAGGTCTTCCACACGATCCAGTACACCCAGTTCAACGGCAGCCTCCCGTTCGGGCGCTGGCTCGCCGAAGGTTCTGCGAACTGGGCTGGATATACGGTGGCAGGGAACGAATCGAGGTGGGACCCCTGGGTAATCTCGGCATGGCTCGGGCCCAACGGGACGACCGAGAAAGCCTTCGACGAGCGGACCTACGACAACGCCTTCTTCCTCGTTTTCCTCTCCGACCATTACGGCGGCCCTGAAATAATAAAGAGGATAATGGCGAACGCCAACCGCGAGACGACCGCAGACGGGGTGGTGGTCAGCCAGCTGCGCGCCCTCGGTTACAACAAGACATTCACGAAGGTGCTGAACGAGTTCGCCACCGCGATCCTCACTGGCAATTTCACCGACCGGGACGGGGCGACCGCCGTCCTTCGAGAAATTCCGCCGGTCGGCGCTGCGGCGAAATGGACCGGGACCAACGAAACGGTAGCGAGGTTCACGGGCGAGGTTAACGGGTTCGCGGCCGGGGACCCGCTGCAGGTCAGGGTCCCGGACGGCATAGAATACGTCAAGGTAGAACCGACTTCGAACGCGACTCTCTCCGTCAACCTCCGGGCGCAAGACAGGTCCTGCTTCGAGGCCACAGTCGTGACTCGTCTTTCGAACAGCTCCAAGACATACAGGGTCACGTTGTCGAGGCCGGTCATTGTGGTCTCGCCGGATAGGTACGATCAAGTCTTCGTCGCAGTTACGAGAGGCCGCTGTTCGAGCGGAGATTTCTCGATCGACCTTGGCGGCACCAGCTCTCATGGCTCAAGACTCCCGCCACCGACTCCCGAGCCCATCGTCATCGCTTCCGTGTTTGCGATACTCCTGATTTTGGTTGCCACGGCCGCATGGCTCCAGCGCAGACGTAAGCTTTGGTCGAATCTCGGAAGTTGACAATGCGACCCAGCAAGTGATATATACGCTGAGGAGGTGAAGGAACCATTTGCCGTGGCTTGGTACAGTAGAGAAGCCATTCGGGAACGAACCTGACCGCCTGTACACCCAACCGTCGCTCACCCGCGGGGCGGAGCTGCTCATCGACAACTTCAGGTCCTCTCTTGGCCCGAGGGGGATGGTGAAGCTCATCCTTCAGCCCTTCCCGATGAGAGACGAGATAACGAGCGACGGGAAGACGATACTCACCTCGATGGGCGCGGTCCATCCGGGCGCCTGGATCCTCCGCGAGATGGCTTACTCCCAGATTGTTGTGGGCGACGGCGTGATTACCACGCTTGTCCTGGCGGGCGAGCTCCTGAAGAACTCGAAGAAGCTCCTTGCCCTGAAGGTCAGGCCCGCGGTGATAATCCATGGTTACCGCGAGGCGATGAAGCACACTCGCAACATATTGAGGAAGATTTCGAAACCCGCGGACTGGCGCGACCACGACGAGATGCTGAGGGTCGCGCGGACAGCCGCAGGGACGAAGTTCTTAGGCTATCAGGCTGCAAAGCTGGCCGAGTTCGCGGTTTTCGCCGTTCAGCACATCATTGAGATGCGAGGAGGGAAGCCGCAACTGGACATCGGGGACATCTGCGTCCTGAAGGTGATCGGCAAAACGAGTGACGAGACCCGGCTGATTCGCGGAATCGCTTTCCAGAGCGGTCTGAGGCATCCCGGAATGCCGAAGAGAATCGAGAACCCCCGGATTGCTCTGCTCAGCTGCGGGCTTGAATTCAAGAGATTTTGGGAGGAAGAGACGCCCGTCAAGGTGCAGGTAGCGCCTGGCAGGATCGTCTCTATGAGAGAGGCTAGAGTGAAGATGGTGAGAGAGAACGTCGACAGGATAACTGCCTCCGGAGCCGACCTCGTCGTGATGTCAAAGGGGTGCGATGAGCTCCATGCGTCAATGCTCGCGGAACGGGGCATCCAGGTCGTCCACAGGGTTCCAGACGCCGGAGGGATAGGAAGGCTGGCGAAGGCTAGTGGCGGAAGGGCGGTGGGCTCGCTAGACGACCTGAAAGAGGAGGACCTAGGGCACGCGGGTTTCGCAGAGGAGGTGAAGGTGCCACGGTTCGACACCAGGAGGCTCGAGAAGGGAGTCAAGAGCGGCGAGCCGCTCCCTGAAGAGGAAAGGTTGTTCGTGATAGACGGCTGCACCAACCCAAGGTCTGTCACGATACTCATCAGAGGGCAGGTCGAGTCGGGACTGGGTGAGTCTGAAAGGGCGCTGGACGCCGCGCTGGCGGCCTGCCGCGCACTCGTAAAAGAGCCGAGAGTCGTCGGAGGAGCGGGTGCCGTCGAGGCGGAGCTGGCCCACCGGTTGAAGAAGTTCGCCCTCTCCTTTGATGACAAGACTCAGCTGGCGGTGATTGCCTACGCCGAGGCGCTCGAAGGACTCGTCGAGCTTCTCGCCAGGAACGGTGGGCTAGACCCGATCGACGCGAGGCTTGAGATGGAGGCGGCCCACGCGCGCGGGCTGAAGTGGACTGGAATCGATGTCTTTGCAAGGCGCCTCCGTGACGCCTACGAGATGGGAGTCGTCGAGCCTATCCAGATCAAGGACAGTGCATTCATGATAGCCAGTGAGGCTGCCTGCCAGCTGATCAGGGTCGACAGGGTCCTTAGGGGTTACCACGGAGCGACGCTCATCCCCGGCGAAATTCCGCCGGGCGCCTCCGAGGGGCCGAGGGTCCTCAACGACGCGAAAGACCTGCCAGAAGAGACGGTGAAGGCCTTCAGGAAGTCGAGGTTCCTGAAGCCGTACGGGTCCAAGCTCGAGCTGAATCTATAAGCCCTCGTATGCTTCGGCCCCTCAGAAGGCGTTCGGCCTTCCCCACCGCTCCCTCGGGGGCGACGAGGACGACAAAGAGGATGGCCAGCCCCCACGCAAAGAGTCTCCACGCCCCGTAGGGGGTGAGATAGTTGTTCAGAGGGACCAGGATGAACGCTCCCACTACCGGACCGAAGAAAGTACCTAGGCCTCCGAAGACGACCATGGAGAAGAACAGAAGCATGTTGCTGGTGTCTAGGATATCTGGTCCGATCGCTTGGTAGAAGATAGTGAGGAAGCCGCCGGCCAGCCCGATGAAGAAGCTAGATACCAAGAAGGCGATGACCTTGACCCTGAAGATGCCAATCCCGAGAGAAGCTGCGTACACCTCTGCGTCCCTGACCGCTTTGAAAGCCACACCGAACCTCGAATCGAGCAGAATCTTCAGGAATATGGCCGAACCAACGAAGAGTAGGATTCCAAGGTAGTAGTAGGCCACCCCGTCTCCGAGCCTCCAGCGGAACCCGCCCAGTGTGATGTCCGGTATGTTGTTCTGGCCAATCGCGCCCACGAATATGTGGAAGATTGCCGGGATGTCAGACCGCACAATCAGCTGGTGGAAAAAGAGGGTGATGACAAGCGAATAGAGCGCCATGTAAAGCCCCCGGACCCTGTTGGAAAGGAGGCTGAAGGCAAATCCGCTCCCAGCGGCGAAGAAAGAGCCCACGACGATCCCAATTAGAGGGTTGTACCCGTTCAGGGAGAGGTATCCGGCGGTGTACCCACCGACAGCGTAGGGAACCATCGGGCCGAGGAACGGGATACCCACGTTGCCGAGGAGCACGTTGTAATAGAATCCGATTATCGAATAGGCCAAAATCACTATCAGGGTGTACGTCAGATAGCCTTGTTCGGCCACGCGGGGGTACAAACCGAGGATTGCCACCGGGAGGACAAACAGGATGATAGTCCTCAGACGCAACTGCCTAAGTCTCCTTGAAGCCAAAGAGTCCTCTTGGTCTGATGATGAGGACCGCTATCATCAGAATAAACGCAAAGGAGAGGCCCCACGAAGGGTCCAGGAGGAGGGTTACGTACTGCTGGACCAGAGCGACAACGTAGGAGG
>VBPP01000123.1 GCA_005877365.1 Nitrososphaerota archaeon | reverse complement strand
CCCTGACTATGATGGTTTCTAGGAGAATGCAGGGACGACTTCCTCGCAAAGCAGTTCCAATGTCGGCAAGGGCATTGCTCGGGGGCCTGACGTCGAATATGATGTGGCTGACGCCCGACGATCCGTATCCCTTGGTCCCTCCACCCACGCGGTCTCATCGCCGAATCTTCTACCACGCGAAGGATTCTAGCGAGGTACTTGAGTGGAGCGCCGTAAGGAAGTTTCCCGTGTATCGGGATGCACACTCCGAACTTCATCCTCAACAAAGAATCCCTTTTTCGTGGTGTCGAATCATGGTCGTCATCATCGTATCACTTTTGATCCTGTTCGATCTCCGTCTGCCCCCGGATATTACAGTATAATGGATCAATACATCACTGGCCAAAGCAAATCTCACGCTTACCAAGGACCGAGTCCTGAGCCGTCTGCATGAAATGGGCGTCATCGGCATCATTCGCGTCGATTCTAGGGAGGACTGTTTGAACGCAATGAAGGCCCTTGGCGAAGGTGGACTCCGCGCGTTTGAAATTCGAGGGCGGAATCCACGCAGGCGCCCAGTTCATAGTCAGCCCGTCCGTCGACAAGGACGTCCTAGCTGTCTGCGCCAGGTCTGGCGTCGTGAGCTGTCCTGGGGCCTTCTCGGCGACGGAGGTCGCCCAGGCTTTGAAGTGGGGAGCCGACCTTGTGAAGCTATTCCCGATATCGCAAGTGGGCCCGGGCTACATGAAGGCTCTGATGGGGCCATTCCCCCGGGTACGCTTCGTGCCGACGGGAGGCATCGAAGCAGGAAACGCGGGGGAGTACGTCAGGGCTGGTGCCTTCTGCCTTGGGGTAGGCGGAGGACTCGTCTCAAAGAAGGCGATTGCCGATGGTCGCTTCGAGCTCCTTACCAAAGCTGCCAAGCACATACTAAGGGCGGTCAACAACGCGAGGAGTTCATTGGTCGGGAAGCCGGATTGGCCGGACTAGCTTCTGAAGTCACTCATCGTCTTTGGCTTGGGCCTTCAGGAAATCCGCTATCTCCGATTCTGTCGGGATATTCTCTGGGTCCCCTCGGATACTACTCCCAGTATTTCGTGTACTTTGTGTCCAAGTCGAACCTCCTAAGTGACGAAAAGTTCGATCCCATAAGTCTAGGAGAGCGCGGCCTCAGGCTGCTCGCGGCAGAGACTCACTGCACCTTTCATAATCCGGGGGAAGTTCGATGATGATTTGGACGTGAGCGTCTGGGTAAGGAAGATGGGCAACTCAAGCATCATCTTCGACTTCGAGGTGAAACGGGACAGAACCGCGCTTGCCGACGGCTATATCGTCAACGTGCTTGTCAACGCGGCCGGTAAGCCTGTCAGACTACCCGAGAGGGTCAGACTGAAGCTGAGTCGAAATATGAGGAAGGGTTGAACAAGGCTCTTTCCTTCCTTCATTCAACCTCTCAGGTAGGGTCGGCCAATCGAAGCGGGTTGATTGCTCCGGGTCCATCTATACGAAATCCCGATGACAGCAATCGCGAACAGATACGGGAGGGTGCTGAAGACCTCGTAGGGGAATGTGGTCGTGACCGTTCCGCCGCCAGAGAAGATTCCCTGAAGGTCTGCCACAGCCGCCAGGAGGACACCAACAACAAGCGCCGCACCGAGGGTCAACTGAGTCCGCCAGTTGCCGACCCGCACGAGGGCGATCGCGATTAGGCCTCGCCCGGCCGTCACGTTGTCAGACCAGAAGCCGGTCCCCCCCATGACCATCAGCATGCCCCCTAGAGCGGCAAACATCCCGGCGACCACGAGAACGACATATCTTACCAACTGGACATTGGTGCCCATCGAGTCGGCCGCCATCGGATTCATCCCGACGGACCTGACCTTGAGTCCCAGGTTTGTATGATAGAAGAAGTAGTGGGTCAAGACGACCAAGGCGTATACCACGTAAACCAAGACCGGCTGGTCGAACACCGGACCGATCAGCGGGACGTTCGACAGGAAAGGTATCGGCGCGGGGGAGAAGGTGGGAATCGACGTTGAAAACGTGGAGAGCTCACGACCGCCAACATAAGCGCCATAAAGATAACTCGAAAGGGAGGGTCCAATTACAAGGAGCGCGATGGCAAAGATGATCTGGTCTGCGCCGAGAGTCACCTCGAAGAAACCGCTCAGCAGCCCAACTCCGACCCCCGTTGCAAGGCCCACCACAACTCCGAGTGGAAGGCTGCGGGTTGCGAGAGTGGTGAGGAAGCCCGCGACGGCCCCTAGCAACATCTCTCCTTCGATTCCGAAGATGAAGACACCGGACAGCTCGCTCCACTGGACACCGAGGCAGGCGAGGACGATGGGAGCGGAGAGAAAGACCGTTGTCCCGATTAGCGTAGTGAAGAAGCTAATGTCAAACACCATTACGTTCGCCGACTCAGAGTCATCAGCCTGTCGATTATGGGCACGCGCTTGCTGAGGACCTTCAGTCTGTCCATTATGGGCACGCGGGCGGAGACGAACAGGACGGCTACTCCGCTAATCGTGATGGTCAGCGACGTCGGGACTGCCATGAGTACCAGTAGCCCCAGCCCTCCGATGACGAGTGCCACGAAGAATATCGACGAGGCTATCGAGGCTATCGGATCCAGCCCGGCGAGGAAAACGACGGCTATGCCTATGAATCCGTAGCTGTTGGTGAAGCCTCCCGCGGAGTAGGCGCCGCCGGATGCGCCCGCGACAATGTTATCCGTGAAGGCGCTGACCATCGCCATCCCTCCCATCCCGATGAAACCGCCGCTGAGAAATGAAACCAGGACGAACAGTCTGTCAGAAGACGACTTGCCAAAATACGCGATCGCCGTACTCTTATTGCTACCGAGGACCTTGACCCTGAACCCGAACTTCGTCTTAGCCAACATCCAAGCGATGACGACCGCACAGGCTATCGAGAGAGGGAATGTCCCGCTTATCCCATAGACGCTCGGAAATTGCGCAGCGTTCGGGATGTTCACAGACGCCAAGACGGCTGCGCTGCTTGTCGAAGATGAAGCGAACGGCACCCTGACCAGGTAGAAGACTATGAAGGCCGCCGTGGCTGATAGAAGCAGGGAGGAGACTATGTCGTCTATCCCGAAGAGAACCTTCAGTATCCCGCTTATGGAGGCCCAGGCGCCCGAAACGACGAAAGCCGCGACGAATCCCACTAGCAGTAGAAGGGGCGTACTGTTCAAGTGCAGGGAGTATGTTGTTATGACCCCCGTAATTCCTCCCAGCAGCATCTGACCTTCTCCGCCGCCGTTCCAAAACGAGCCCTTGAACGCGAGAACCAGACCCATGGATACGAGGATTAGTGGAGCACTCTGAGACAGAGTGTATGCCAGACTACTCGGCGACCCAAAAGTCGAATCTACAATGGTCCCGTAGGCCGCGAGGGGGCTCCTCCCCTCGAAGCTAACAAGAAGTGCGCCAACCACGACCGAAGCCAGGACAACGACGGTCGAGAGGATCAGCTCGTTGGTCCTTCTCCTCCAGAGGGAGAATTTCTTCTTCTCGCTCGTCAGGTTACGCCTTCGCCTCTCCCCGCATCACGTGCGCCCCCGTCATGAACGAGCCCAGTGCTTCTCGGGTCCAGAGGGGCTTGGCTTTGACTTCTGATAACTCTCCCTCGTACATGGCTCCCAGCCGATCCGAGAGGTACAGCGCCTCATCCACGTCCTCCGAGATGAGCAGCACCGAGACACCCCGTCGCGCCATCTCCAGGATATTCTTGTAGACCAGATACGTCGTATGCAGGTCCAGCCCACGAGCGGGATGAACGGCGATCAGAACGTCCACATCCCTGCTCAGCTCGCGCGCCACGAGGACCTTCTGGATGTTACCACCAGACAGCTCCCTGAGGGATTCCTCCTGTGTATAGCACTTTATCTCAAACTTGTCGATCGCCCTCTTCGAGAACTCTTCGAGCGCCTTCCAGTCGACGAGTGACCCCTTCGACATCTGGTCCAAGAGGCTAACACCGAAGTTATCTCTTACAGAAAGGTCGATTGCGAGCCCCATCTGGACAGGATCGTCCGAAGCAAAGGCGACCCTCCCCATCCTGAGCTTGCGACCCGCTTTGAGAATCGCCAATCCCGGAGCCACCTCTCCCTTCAGCGGCTTCCGCAATCCGTACACCGCGTCGGCCAGCTCAAGTTGCCCGTTCCCCGCGATCGCGATGACGCCGAGGATTTCTCCCTTGTGTATCGAGAAGCTTACATCTTTGACCGCCATTGGCACGTTGTCTCCGCGAACGGATAGATTCCGAACCTCCAAGACGACTTCGGACTCCGAAGGGGGCCCTGCCTCGACGGGTGCCTTCTCGAGCTCTTCGGAGGCCCCAAACATCGCGACCGTCAGCTCCTTGAGGTTCGTGTCTCGCACCGGCTTCTCCAGGACCAGTCTGCCCCCTTTGAGAACAACGACCTCTTGGCAGTAGTCCATTACATCCTGGAGCTTGTGAGTTGCGATCAGAATCCCAAGACCTCTCTCCTGCCCGAGCCTGGCCAAGTCCTTGAAGAGGCGGTCCCTCTCCTCGTAGGCTAGAACCGAAGTCGGCTCATCCAACAAGAGGACCTTCGCGTCGCTCCCGAGTGCCCTCGTTATCTCGAGTCGCTGCTTGATGCCAGCCGGCAACAGGGCGACCCGCTCATCAAGGTCGACCGCCTTCCCGTATTGTTCTATCATCTTCTCCAATTCTTCTGCGGACTTGTCGGGGAAGGTGAGCCTCATGTTCTCCTCGACGGTGAAGAGGTCTATCAGGGCAAAATTCTGGTAGATGGTGTGAATCTTTCTCTTCACCGCGTGCCTGGCAGAACCGAATTTCGCTTCCTGGCCCTCGAAGTAGACTGCCCCACCGTTTGGCTTCAGCGTTCCATTCAGCATCTTGATGTAGGTACTTTTACCCGCGCCGTTTTCGCCGAGCAGGACCGCAATCTGTCCGCGCCGAACAGCCACGGAAACTCCGTCCACGGCCGTCAGGTCTCCAAATCGCTTTGAAAGGCCTCTCCCCTCCAACACGATGTTGGAATCCTGCACACGGCAGCGCAGCCCGCACGTTATTTTAACGTGATTCCTGGATGATTAGGCCGGATGAGCTTGGCAGCGGAAGGAGGGGGCCTTCTGCTTCTCCCGCCCGCTTCTTTCATTCGGTCATCATCGTCCGGCTTCTTTAGGA
>VBPP01000122.1 GCA_005877365.1 Nitrososphaerota archaeon | reverse complement strand
CAAGATCGTTCGCCACCTCCCCGAGGCAGGTGGCTATCCCCTTTACTTCATGGGAGAAGGAAGAGATGCTCTTGCTCGCGTCGATCATGATTGCCCAGGCCTCCTCCTTGTGGACGTTCTCCAGTCTCACGAAGACGTCAGACCTCCTCGCTTTGGAGGCGACGACCTGCATTGCCTCGGGGAGGTCGAGCTGCCCGCCCTCGTGTCCCCCCGTCTCGTCGAGGACGTTTCTAACCTGGCGAAGCTGGTTCTTCACGTTCGATATCGGTCCGGAGAGGGCCGACTTTACCCTCAGAAACATCCCGTAGTCTCCCTGCGGGATTTCAACGCCCTCGAGCCTCGTGGTTGCGGCCAGACTTTCGTAAGCCGACTTCATCATCGAGAGCCTGTCGTTGTTCGTCTGCATGTCAAGGTAGGCATCAGTCGCCTCCTGCTTCATCAATTTCTGCTCTCCAGCTCCGCGTGTGAGCCCGAGAGTCTGGTAGGCGGAATCCAGGAGTGCAGCATCGTCGGGCCTCTCCACGAGTTTGGAGTCGAAGAGGCTTGTCTCGCCGTGAGCCTCCGTATGAGGGAGGAAAGGGATCTCAGAGAGCCTCCCGCCTCCCGCGACTTGAAAGTAGACCTCGTGGGTCGCCGAGAGGAGAAGGTCCTTTCTCTCGTCTGCCTTCATGTTCACCGCCGCGTTGACCGTCGAGCGGAGCTTCGAGGCGAATGCCTCTCTCTTCCTTTCCTCTTCCGAGGAGTCTTTGGCTCGCCGACCGATTCCCCAGACCGCCAGGAGAAGTGAGGCCGCATCCCTCAGAGACCCCCTGCCCACCGCAGCGGGGTCCGTCGCCCTCAGCCCCGAGATGTAGTTTGCGTGTGCGATATCCGGGAGGATTCCAGGCCAGCGCTTGGCCGCCTGGGCCGTGACGTGAAGGTCCTCGACAAGCGAGACCGAGTAGGTGGCGAGGGTGAGGTCTTTCCCCTTCGCCCAGACCGCATAGCGGCCGAAATCGGAGTAGGCGGCGTGCAGAGCTGTGTGGTACAGCGAGGCCTTGAAGAGCCTCCAGAGTGTGACCCAGGAGCTCTCGTCCTGGTCCGTGTAGAGCCCCTGCAGGGAGTAGAACTTGTCTTTTACTGCACGAGGGGTCGGGAGCCTGATCACGTATCCCCTCTTGTCGCTGCTCAGCGTCGGGTAGGCGAGGTTTTCGTCGAGGATGAGCCTGAGGGTATCGTAGTCCCGCTGCCCTAGACTGGTTGCCGTATTCCACGCGAAATCAAGGAGCTTCAGTCTTCTCTACCACCTTCGCTCCTCCTCCCGAACCGACCACCATGTCGACTATCCTCCTCACGGTCCGCTGAATCTCGGAGTCGTCGGAGGTGAGGGAGATGATAGTCTCCTCAGCGGCCGCCATCGGGGTGAGACCGTCCGCGACGAGTGTCGCCCAGTTGACGAGGTCCCCCACGGAGGGACCGTAAGGGAGGTCCCCGCTCTTGTATCTCTTCCTTATCTCGGCGGCGACCCTGACGATCTTCTCCGCGACGTCCTTCGGGATCTTCACCCTCTCGGAGAGGAGGGACACCTCCCTCTGAGAAATCTTCGAGCCAACGCTGAGGTAGTCGAAGTCTACCCACCCCGACATTCTCCTCCTGAAGGCAGCGTTGAGTGGCTTCGTGCCCGCAAATTCCGAGGAGTAAGGATTCATGCTGATTATGACGTAACCGAATGGATTCCTCGGGATCATCTCGTTGTCCTTCTCGTTGAGGACGAGGTGCCCTCTCGTGTCGAGGATGGGGTTGAGCCTCGTAGCGACGTCCTGCTTCATCATATTCGCCTCGTCGAGGTAGAGGATGCCCCCTTGCCTGCACCATGAAACGATCAGCCCATCGATCCAGTTATCCTTCCCCAGGCCCACGAAGCGGCCGAACATGTCGTAGACCGACGTCTGGAGACCGCAGTTGATCTCCCAGAGAGGGATCCCCGCTATCTTCGCGACGAGGTAGACGATGTGAGTCTTGCCTGTGCCGCTGGGGCCGATCAGAGCGCACTGCTTGAAGTAGTAGAGGGCACGCATTATTCTCTCGACGTAGTTCTCCCCCTCGTCGACGTAATCAGGGACATTCCTGGGGATCATGCTCCTCAGGGCCTCGGGAACATCGTATCCAAGCCCGAGGTCGTATTTCGATACACCATACTTGTCTTTGAGCGACTGCTCCCCCGCTCGAGGGGTCATCGAGAGCTTAACTGTAAGTCTGGCACCACCGCCTTCAGCTTTAGAGGTGACAACGGTGCGCCGCTCCTCGGGGCGTTCCATCGAGAATAATCGCTCATCTCGAAATTAAACGGTTATGGATTCACAGTCTGTAATGATGGTCCGTGTAAGCTTAAATTCAAAGAAGCCCCTTGAATCAAAAGCTGGAGCACATTTTACAGATGGTTGAAGTCGAGGTTCTGATCAGGAGCGTTGAAGCCGCACGGCTCTCCGAGGACGCGAAGGACAACTCGGAGGTGGCCTTCGAGGTGACCGCCTCTCTGAACGAGACCGACAGAAGCCCAGGGCAGCTCGTGATGAGGTTCAGCATAGACATTCAGACCGCCCCTCAGTTGGCCAAGATAGATATCTCGGGGGTCGCGAAGCTAATCGGGGAGGAGCAGGAGATAGAGCGACTCCTCGTCGGGAAGGATGCGGGTTCCACCCCGCCTGTCTTCATGAGCATCTACAAGAAAGTCTACGCGATGCTCTATCTTCTCGCCGGTTCTCTGAGAATACCATATCCCTCGCCGGGTCTCCTGAAGGTCGTCAAGGTCGCGAGCTCAAGGGAGGTTGCGGCAACCGCTGAGAACGAAAGGATAAGGCGCTAGCTAGCTAGCGTAGAGCGTTCATCTTCGTCGTGGGGTACATCACCTGGATCGCGGCGTCGCTTCTCTCCACGAAGACTGACTCTACCTCGCAGAAACGGTCGAGGATCTCCTTTCCGGTCGGCGTAAGCTTGACGAATACACCCGAGGGCGTCTCCTCGCTCAGGAGTATCCCCCTCTTCTCCATGCTGTCGAGCGCCTCGTTGAGGACCTTCCACGCGAGGTTTGCCTTGTACATTATGCGCGTCCTCCTCATCTCGCGCTCCTCAGCCACTACCTTCATTATGTCCATGAAGACTTCGAGTTTCGACCTTCGAATCAATGCGACGCTTATGGAGGGTTCGTCGTCATATATCCTTCTTGGGTTCGTTCAGAGAATTTGAAGGGCAGTTCTTATGGAAAAGGGCAACGTTTCAGCGACAGCGCTCCCGTGAGACGCCACGTGAGAGGGATGGGCGGGGGCCACCCGAGATAACCCGGCGCCACATGCCAAGGTCGGAAGCA
Source organism: Nitrososphaerota archaeon (assembly GCA_005877365.1). Taxonomy (GTDB): domain Archaea; phylum Thermoproteota; class Nitrososphaeria; order Nitrososphaerales; family Gagatemarchaeaceae; genus TA-13. The sequence continues at coordinate 4,272 of VBPP01000122.1, read as the reverse complement.
GACGACGCTTCCCAGCCCTCGATCGGACGGTTGAGTAATGCGGAGCTTGTCTAACCCGGTCCGGGGAACCAGGGATCTTCGATTGCCAAGCTTTCACCGAATCAACGTAGGAAGAGATGGCTCGGCTTCGACTCGGCTTTCTATACCTGCTGGGGGACAACTGCTGCAGGCAATTCTGTCGGGGTGGCCTCTATCTGTTCAGTCGGTGTCGAGAGGAGATGGACATCCCTTATGAGCCAAGGAGAGGGTGCTTCCAACCCCATCGACTTCAGAAGAAGGTACAGCACCTGGAATTCGTTCCGGTATATCAAAACAGAGGGGTAGGTCTCCAGAGCAATTAGGTACTTGACGCGCAGCCGCCCGTCGAAGATCCCAATCTCATTCATCTCGGCGGCAAGGTCGAACGTCGCCCTCGGCACTGCTTCGTCCCCTATGGCCAGCCTTGCGATTCTCACTCGGCTGATGCTTGACTTCACGCTTATCGTTTCAATCTTCGGCCTGGACGCAGACAGACTCAACAGGATGAGGTCAGCCTTCGACTCAGTTAAGGAGATTCGGAGTTTCGTCAAGCCCGAATTCGAGTTTCCTTGAAGACGGCAGTTCCGATACTCCTGGGGGCTCAAAGGCTTGGCCCGAATCCACGGACGCCTTGCAGACCGTAGAGGCAGTCAGGCAGAGCTATCGCCCGACCGAGGAGATCCTCCCCTGGCAGGAGCCTTTAGTGCAACGCGAGATTGAGGAGAGTCAGAATCGATTTGTCGTTTCTAACCGTATTCAGCAGAGAATTTCGAAATCTCCGCTAGGGCGTGTATGGTAGGATCTCGATTCCGTTCGGGGTGAAGACGACGCTGTGGAACCTGCGACTGTGATCAGTCCCCCTCAGTTTTCTGATGATGAACCTCGTCTTGAGTTCCACGTCCCTGGAGATGTAGTTCTGGAGTTCGAAGATACCGTCGGCCACGAACTCCTCTACCCCCACCTCCCCGAGCGGGATGGCCGGCCTGCTCACTGTCATGAGCGTGGTCACTCCTTCCCTCTTCAGTGTCTTGTAGACTAGGTGCATCAAGAAGCTGTAATCGAACTTCTCCTGAGCGCTGCTCAAGAACGCGGTAAGGGAATCCACGACGAGGCGTCTCGCCCTCAGGCTGTCGAGGGCTCCCAGCAGTGTCTCGATATTCGAACCCATCCCCCTTCCCTGCAGCGCCTCGAGGTCGATGATCTTCACCTTCTTCTCCTTCTCGAGAGTGTCGAAGTCCATACCGAACCTGAGCATGTTTCTCTTCAGGCTGGCTACGTCCTCCTCGAATGTCGCGAAGACAGCCGCCTCCCCCAATCTCTTCGCCGAGTTGTAGATGAACTCCGAGGAGAAGATCGTCTTTCCGGTCCCGAGGTCTCCCACGAGGAGGACAAAGTCCCCGCTCTGAAGCCCGCCCTGAATCAAGGGGTCCAGCCCCGGTATGCCCGTCGCCGAGCGAGTGGTCGTCTCTTGGCCCATCCAGTCTCGCGATGACCCCCACCGACCATCGTAAAATAGTTTGTTGGCCGTTCTGCAGGATTCCGAGGGTCCTTTTCCTTGAATTCGGCAATATCACGACGCCCCGACCATGGCAGATGGAGCCAGAATTCATCTTCCTTTTTACCTTCAACCCCGTCTCTTTCTCGCCGAGAATGTCGGAGTTCGAGAGGCTCCAGAGGCGGAACCAAGACTATGTCCTACTCGAAACCATAAAGCAGGTCGGCGCCTCTAACTACTCCCTCATCGCCAGACTTACGGGACTCAACCCCGAGACCGTGAGGTACAAGGTGAGCAAGCAACTCGCGAAGTTCGGCCTCGACCTCTCCATCAATGTCAACTACAGCGAGCTAGGCTTCTCGATGGGGCTCTTGACAATCACAGCGGGCGGCTCCTCGAACGGAGGAGCGGTACCGGGAGCGGGAGGATGGCTCGACAAGGTCCAGTACCTCCTGATCATGGGGAAGTACGTGGGTACGGACAAGTATCTCTGCCTCTACGGCATCCCCTACAGGTTCAAGAAGAAATACCTGGAGACGATTTCTGCCTTAAAGCAGAAGGGGCTGATAGAGGACTTCGAATCTACCGAACTCTACTGGATAAGGTACCCGCCGTTCCGGTCCGAACTATACGACTTCGACGCGAAGAGCTGGGCCGTCGACTGGCGTAAGATAGACGGAACCGCGCAGGAAGCCGGAGTGACTTCGTTCTCCGTGAACCGAGACTCCAAGGTCGACGAGGTGGACCTGAAGATACTCAGGTACCTCGGGGAGGACCCCACCTCGGGGCTGGCAAAGATAGGCAAGGAGATTAACGCCAATCCGAGGACCGTCAGGTACCACCACACTGAGCACGTGGTGAAGGGGAACCTGATGCTAGGGAACAGGATCCGGTGGGTCGTCCCCTTTAGGGAGGGTGCGACGAGTCAGATCATGCAGCTCGTCTTCTCTTTCAAGAGTCTGGGGCAGGACGAGATTGCGACCCCTCGCAAGCTCTTCAACAAGCTTCCCTTCACCTGGCTGGAGGCAGGAACTGAGGACAGAAGGTACTACGCATTCCTCGACATCCCGATCGCACACTTTCACGAGACGATGAAGTACATCGAAGCGAACAGCGAGAGCCTCCGGAACAAGTACGAGATGACGATGCTCGACCCCTCGCGCACCAAGTACCTTAGCCTCCCAGACCACATGTTCGACAAGAATCTGGGCTGGAGACTCTTCGGTCTCACCGACGATGTCAAGGAAATACCGCGAAATCAACCATGAGCCTCATCGCCGGCGTCTACAGAGAGCTGGTGATGGGCGGGCACATCCTGGCACTCGGAACGGCGAGCATTGCGGCGGCCTCCGCGATCATGCTCGGAGGGAAGCCGACCGCGGTGCTCCTGGTAATGGCATACCTCTTCTCCTACGGGGCCTACATGATGAACAGAAACGCCGAGATGGAGGAGGACGCGGTCTCAAACCCGGTGCGGACGGGTTACCTCTCCCGCAGGGGGAAGTACCTCCCCCTAATCACACTCTCGTGCTTCGCGACCGGTTACCTTCTCGCCGCCCTCACCAACCTTTTCTTCTTCCTCGCTCTTCTCCTCCCTCTGTTCCTAAGCCTCCTCTACAGCGTGGGTTCGGGGAGGTTGGTGCGCCTCCTCGGCGCGCGGAAGCTCAAGGAGAAGCTCCTGTTCAAGAATATCACCATTTCGTTCGGCTGGTCGCTCATCCCGCTGCTCGTCGCGCTCTACTATCAGCGGGTGAGTCTTGAGCTCCTCCTCATCGCCCCTTTCATCTTCCTGCGCCTCATGCTGAACACGATATTCTTCGACGTCCGGGACCTCGAGGGTGACAAGGCAAACGGGATAAGGACGCTCCCCGTCGCCTTCGGGAGGGAGCGGTCGTTCCGTGCCATGGCCGTCCTGGACCTTCTCTCGTCGCTCTACCTGGTCAGCCTGGTCGGGCTCGCCCTCCTCCCGCCCTACTCTCTCATCCTGGTCCTCCTGCCCGTCTACTCCGCCCTCTACCGATGGCTCGCCTCGAGCGAGAGAGCGATGATCGGCTTCCTGTGCGACTTTGTCGCAGACGGAGAGTACGTCCTCTGGGGGCCACTGATCTACCTTGGCAAGATACTCTTCTGATCTGGAGCGGGAGAGGGAGAGGGAGAAGACGCACGCGGGCGACCTCAACTCAGTCCTGGACCGTTACAAGGCGATAATCGAGAAGGGGCTTTCGGAGACATACCGAAAAGACTCCTGGCTCTCGAAAGCCGCGATGCAGGCCCTCCAGGCGGGGGGGAAGAGGCTCCGTCCCCTCATCACACTGCTCGTCTGCGAGGCGATCTCGAAGAGTTATGAAGAGGCTCTCCCCGTGGCACTCTGTTACGAACTCGCCCATTCGGCCTCCCTGATACAGGACGATATCATAGACGAGTCTTCACTGAGACACTCGACCCCGACGGCGCAGAAGAGATACGGGCTGTCGCGGGCGATTCTTCTCTCGGACAGCCTCATCTTTGAGATCTTCGCGCAGCTCGCCAGGTACAAGGATTCGAAGATCACGATGGAGAGGTTCGCCCAGCTCGTCGGCTACGTGGCCCAGGCCGCGAAGCTGGCGGCGGACGGCGAGTTCATGGAGCTCGCCCTCTCCGCCGAGAGGAACATGTCGGAGGCTGATTATCTTAAGACGGTGGCCCTCAAGACCGGTTCCCTCTTCGCCGCCGCGGCGGCTTCCGGCGCCGTCGTGGCCGGAGCAGGCGAGGAGATCACG
>VBPP01000121.1 GCA_005877365.1 Nitrososphaerota archaeon | reverse complement strand
CTGTCTCGATTAGCTTGAAGGCGCTCTCGGCCCTGGGTGAGACCAACAAACCGAACTTCCTGAATCCAGGTGATTCGGCATTGAACGCGATTACAGGAGTCCCGCAAGCCAGAGATTCCTGCAAAGTGCCTCCCCAGAACGGCTCTATGTCTTCCATATGCATAGGTACGAACGTCACCCAGCTGCGCGAATAGAGCTCGGGCAGTCTTTCATTGTCGAGTTGTCCCAAGAAAAGAACTGAATCTCGTAGCCCCAATCTCTCGGCGTCTCTGGAGAGTGAAGGCAATCCGGGACCGTCGCCCACCACCATGAGGCGAGCCCTGACGCCGTTCTTTCGGAGCGCCCTGAGAATCGGGAGTAGATACTGCGGGGCCTTCTCCCAACGGTACGAAGATGGCTCAGGTATCCTTCCCACGTAGAGCAGGAGCGGGTCTTCTTCTTTTGTTGCTGTCCGGCGGAAGAGTTGAGTATTTACCCCCGTACTCGGGAACCTCCACACGCGATTCGCTGGGATTCTCATGCTTCTGATCAGAAAGTCCTCCTCGCTCCTGATAGGAACGAGCAGGCGGTCACATAGTCTAAGAGACGGATAGAAGATAGATGCCTTTACTCTCCGTATTGGGTCTGTTCCGTGGAACTGTGCGACAAGCGGTAACTTCAGTCTCTTCACCCAAGGCGCGGTGTAGAGGAAATTCCAGAGGTAGTAGTTGTGTAGGTGTACCACGTCTGGTGAGTCTCGTTCAATCTCCCCCAAGACGCCCAGGTTGTGGGCGTTGCCGAACCTCATCATGGGCGGGAACTGGAGCGATACGTTGAAGGCCTTGACTTCCATCTCCTCGACCTCCACGACCTGCTTCCGCGCGATGTCGTCGGCCATGATGTAGAGCTTGACGTCGTGCCCGAGCTGAGCCATGCGCTTGGCGTACTCCTTCGAAAAGTGGAACCTCTTGAACGCGAAGTCCTCGACCCTCAGGGAAGCGAACCTGAAGTCGTGAAGAAGGAGATAGACTATCTTCATGGCTCCGTTCATCAACGAACGGCCTGGAAGGCTCGACGTAACGCCTTGGGCACCAGAAGGACGGACCACCTGATCTCGGCAAGGTATAGGATGCCCAGCCCGCACGTCAGCAAGACAAACGTGAGGAAGAACCTCTCTGAGACAACAAGCGAACCTGCGAGGTAGATCGGTGTCGTGGCCAGAATCGGGGCGCCGTCCAGCAAGTTGAAGATGACAAGCGCCAATCCGCTCGCAGCAACGTTGAGCGACGTCAGAAGAATCAAGAGGCCGACCGACTGGGAGAAGTTCTTCCAAGAGAAGGAGACCACGATGAACGCCACGCTTTCGAAGACCACGACCAACATGATGTGATAAAGCGAAAGCCAGCTCAGGCCTAAGAAGACGTGCGACTCGATTGCCAGTTTCCAGTCAGTGATCATCTTCGTGACCGTGAAGTCCAAGAGCCCACCTGTCACCGAGACAATCCCCAGGTAGACGAGGGAGGGGAGTACCCCTCGCGCGCTCACAGCGGAAATGGCCTTTAGCTTAGCGAAAAGGAATGACTTCTTGCCCGTGATGACCGAAATCCCCTCTGCAAAGAATAGCGTGGAAAATGCTACGAGCAGAGCGTATCGAAAGTCAGAAAACGCGGAGGCGTTATCGACGTATTGGTCCCAATTGAAGGCGGCCAAAGAGGAAGGGGAAAAGAACCTAACGAGAAGGGCGTTGTTCGTTACCAGGAATGCCGATGCGATGCCGGTTATGGCGACAAAATGCCGCCAAGCCTCCCCTCCTAGGGTGACGAGAAGCAAGGCCATGGGATAGACCGCCCATTGTTCAGGTACCGCAGTTCGCGATGCACTGAAAATCAAAACCGTGACGAGAAGGCCTTCGGCCAACCCGAACTTCTTGTTCCAGAGAAACACGTAACCGAGAAGCAAAGCGGGCAACCAGAGAGAACCAAGAGCGAAGGCTAATAGGTCGGGCGGAGTCGTAAAAGCGAGCGGAAAGAAGATGCTCATCCCTCCGAACGCTGGAAGATCTGCTTGGTACGAAACGGCGTTGTAGAAGTTAAAGAAGCCCCAACCGAAAACGAGGGTGGGAATCACAGTCCCCAGCGCGGGTATCGCTATGGCCGTGGCTACGAACGGGATTCGATTCAAAGTTAGCCTTCTGTCAATGAGAAACACGGGCAGGAATATCACTGGCATCAGTTTCATGAAGACGGCGAAACCGAGGAAGACGGCCGAAAGATTCGTCCTGTTCGATTCGAAGGAATACAGCGCTGCGAGGGTGAGAAGGAGCGCAATCGGGTCGAGAGCGCCCCACATCGCAGAAACGACGACTGCAAAGGGGAAGTAGAGCCACAACGACGCGATCTTTCGGGCCCTGTCTTCGTCCCCTCTTAGAGCGAGCAACCTGAATAGGAGGAGGGCCACCAACGCATCGGAAAGTACCATCGGCTGCTTTAGCAAGAAGTAATACAGAAATGGAGAAACGGAACCCAAGACCGTGTACAACCTGTAGATTACCGCGAAAATCAGGGCCGGAAGTGGAGGGTAACTGATCGAAGTCATCGACGCATACGGTGCAAAACTCAAACCGCTGACAGACGGAAGGAGGGAATAGGGGTTCGTTCCAGACTGGAGGAGGACGCCGAGTCTGACCCAAATTTCGAAGTCCCAGGGATGGCCCGTAAAAGGCGCGAGGAACTCTCTGATCACGAGGCCTATCACCAACGGCTTAGCGAGGTCTTTAACCCAAGTCAATCAGGAGATTCGATCCTCCTCGCGGGTTTCCGACTATCCGGCTTACGTGAGAGTTCGGTCCGATTCGGAGCTCCTCGGTCTTCCTTCTTCCCAAGCGGGTTGACTGGAGACATCAGTTTCATCGTGTCTCATGCTCGAATATATCGCCTTGAGCGTCAGATATCGCTCCGACTCGTAGAAAAGATGGTCAAGGCCGATTCGCGGTATGAAGAGCGAAGATCTCTTCCCTTCTTTGACGAGCAGTCGATTGTGAAGTCGCGCCTTCACGCGAATGTAGGAGCCAAATGCGAAGTAGAGGAAGCGATTTGCGATCCCATGGCCGACGGGTGTTGAGCGTTGCGCCCGAAGTTTTGCCCGACCGAGACTTTTTCTTAGAATATAGAGCTTGGGGAAATACAGCCTCATCCAGGAAGCAGACTCCAAGAGTCCGTCGTACGCTTCGCGCCCGTGGACGACTTCGGCCATCAGGGCGTCCCTAGCGAATAACGGGCCTTGATCTGTGCTGAACATGGTCCGCGCGTATTCTTCATCCATGACACAGCTGACGTTGATTGAGCGACTTGATTTCCTCACTAGCTGGAGCGCCCTGATACGCACCAGGACCTTCGCCAGGAAAATCCACATCTTGCCTCTTGGCGTCACGCAGAAAAGATCGATGTCGTCATGAACAGAAGCCGATTGGTATGACGTCGAGCCGCTAACCGCAAATACGAGCGCGTCTCTTCCTCCCAATCTTGATGAGAGAACCCTTGCGAGCGTAATGTTAGCAATCGAGTGGCGGCGTCTTTCAGATTCGCTGAACAACTCTTTATGGGCCTCACTTCTGCTGAGAACGTACCCTTCCTTCAGGAGATAATTCTCCCGGAGTGTTGGCAAACTTTCGAACGCTGTGACGAGGTCGGTTGTGTTCGTGTCCTCTGGCATCAGCCGAGCCAAATCGGTCAGAGAGACTGCAGACTCGTGCATGCATGCCGCCCTGACGGCCACCTCGACTATGGCCTCTATGTTTTCGAGAGTCAGGATTTCACCTGGCGGTCCTCTTCCAGACGGCATGCTTCTCCGGAAATCTGATGGCGTCTATTGACGCCATGAATGTGGAAATCAGCTCACTGGCTACGACGACAGGCAAAGCCATAATCAAACGCGGTCTTCCCGACAGGAGCCTCACAAGGGTCCTGACGCTGAAGAAGGGTTTCATGAAGAGCATGGACTCTATCGTCCTTGGAGGGTGCCCCAGCTTCCTCCACACCTGTACGTGGCCGAAGATTATCCTCTGTCTTTGCCGAATCAAATCCGACAGTCTGGTTGGCACCTCGATCTTTACCCTAGCAGTAGTCGAGAACTTGACAAGGTACCCTTGAGCGTGCACCAGGCCTCCGATGTATGCTCCGTCGTTGACCAGGTTTGCAGGGACTTTCTTGATCAAGCTCCTCCTGACCACCAAGAGTTCGTCACATGCGTGATTGCTGATACCTGCATGGTTCAACTGAAGGGACATCAGGCTGTGGGCAGACCACATCAGCCAAAGGGCGCGCTGAAGTAGTCCGTCTCCATCCTCGAAGACAGGCCGGGCGGACGCACATCCTATCCTGACGTCGCTCGCTTCCATCGTCAATAGCTGGCGGATTGCGCCTACCTCGGGTAACGCGTCAGCGTTGAGCATGACAAGGTACTTGCCCGCAGAGCACTCAATTATCTTGTTGATAGCCCGAGCTTTCCCGTTCCTC
>VBPP01000120.1 GCA_005877365.1 Nitrososphaerota archaeon | reverse complement strand
CCCGGTATCAGCTGCGGAAGGTGCGAAAAGTGCCTCCTCGGTATGGACAACCAGTGCCGTTTCTACGCAATTGTGGGTTACGAGGTGGACGGTGGGTACGCCGAGCTGGTGAAGGTTCCGAGGACGAACCTGATCGCAAAACCGAGTGCGATGGACTTTGTAGAGGCGGCCTCGTTCCCGCTCGTCTTCCTCACCGCGTATCACATGCTCGTGAACAAGGCGCGGGTTCAGGCGGGCGAGAGCGTCCTCGTCCTGGGTGCTGGGTCTGGGGTGGGCTCGGCCGCGATTCAGGTCGCGAAGCTCTACAGCGCGAATGTGATAGCGACGGCGGGTGAGGATGAGAAACTAGTGAAAGCCAAGGAACTCGGCGCCGACCAGACGATAAACCACCGGACTCAGGACATCGCCGAGGAGGCGAGGAAGCTGACGGGGAAGCGTGGGGTAGATGTCGTGGTCGAGCATGTTGGCGAGGCAACGTGGGAAAAGAGCCTGAGGAGCCTAGCAAAGGGCGGAAGGCTCGTCACCTGCGGGGCAACGACCGGGGCCGAGGGAGTCACAGACGTGAGGTACGTGTTTAGTAGGGAGTTGAGTCTCCATGGGAGCTATATGGGGAGCAAGGGTGAGTTGCTGAAGGTGGTCGAGCTCTTCAGAGGTGGAAAGCTGAAGAAGGTGGTTGACAGCGTCTACCCGCTGAAGGACGCCCGCGCCGCGCAGGAGAGGATGGAGAGGAGCGAGCACTTCGGCAAGATAGTTCTCACCCTCTGAGCTAGGCCGGAAGGAGCTCGTAGGAGTATGTTATCTTGACGCCGGGCCTAAGTGTTGCGGCCACGCTGCAGAACTTCAACATGCTCTGCTCGACTGCTTCATCGACGTCCTCCTTCTTCAGGCTCTCCCCCGAGAGGATGTACTTCACCTCGATCGCCTTGTAGGGGCGCGGATATCCAGATTGGGGTCGCTCCCCCTTCAGGAGGACCCTGAGTGAGGCCAGCTTCTGTCTTCTCTTGTTGAGCAGGGCGACCACGTCCATCCCGGAGCAGGCACCGAGGGAAGTGAGGAGGGAACGCATGGGGCCGATCCCCCTCCCGACTCCGTCTTCGCTCGAATCGTAGACTAGAGTGTGGCCTCTGTCGTCGGAACCGAGAAAGAGCATCTTCCCCGCCCACTGGACCTCCGCATCCCAGTCACCTTCACTCAATCCTTACCACAACCGGTCTCGACCTTCCCTCCACCTGGCCCTTTTCGATGTAGCTGTGCCGCCCCCACTTTACTGTGACGGAGGCCGCGATTCTGTGGGAGCCTCTCCCGAGCGAACCACCGGCGAGTTCGAAGCGTTTGAAGAAGTCGAACATCTGCGTCTTCGCATCCTCGACGCTAAGGGGTATCTTCGTTGGTCCCCCTTCCTCCGGTACGATCAGCGGCCATATCCTGTATGGGAGGTCTGGGTCCCTGCTCCAGTAGAAGGACGCCTTCCTCACCTCCTTCTGTGGCTCAGTCAGCCTCTTCGGGAATGGACCCCTTGAAGCGAGGATCGCGGTCCTGGCCGTGAGCCTGAGGGTCTTGTCGAAGTCTTCTCATGCTACTGTCCAGACGTCGGGATTGAATGCCTCCCTCGCCCCACCGACGACCCTGAAGCCCAGATTGAGGACGAGTATCTCATCCAATGAGTATTGTTTCTGCTCTGGCAGGAGCTGGACTCGTTCGAGCCTGGTGGCCGGCCATGAATACTCCTGCCGTCGGTCAAAGAGCGGCACCGGTGAAAACCGCACGACTTGGGAGTTATAAGGGTGACACGAATAGAGACACCGTAGCTGAGGTCAAAGGAAGGTCCTTGCGGAAGAAGGGCATCTAAGGGAAACCAGAAGGAGACGGCCTGAGAGTGCAGAGAGAAGCACACGTATCGACTACGTCGATCATGACTAACTAGCGGAACGAGTCGTCTCCTCGACCACGAACTGTTTGGGTCTGTTACCCTTCTCTGGCTTCTTGACCCTCCTTGTCTCCTTTTCCCCGAATTGGGCCCGTTCGGTTGAGCCCTTCATCGCAGTCGTAGAAGACTCGCCGCCCGTTATTACCCGCTGTATCTCGTCAAAGTATGGGACACCGACGAAGGACTGATGCTTGACCGCCTTATACCCCTCCCTCTCCTTCTCGAACTCTCCCTTTTGGAGGCGCGCATAGGCGGACATGCCCTCCGCCCTGTACGCTCGGGCGAGCTCGAAGATGGAGTAGTTCATCGTGTGGAACCCTGCGAGTGTTATGAACTGGAAATTGTATCCCATTCCCGCCAGCTCCGTCTGAAAAGAGCTCAGCCCCTTCTCATCGAGCCGACTCCCCCAGTTGAAGGACGAGGAGCAGTTGTAGGCGAGTAACTTTTCCGGATACACCCTGTGAATCGCGCTCGCGAACCGCCTGGCCTCTTCGAGGTCCGGAGAGGACGTCTCGCACCATATCATGTCGGCGTAGGGGGCGTAGGCCAGCCCTCTCTCGATTGCCATTTCGAGCCCCCCATCGATCACGAAGAAGCCCTCCTGCGTCCTCTCGTCGGTGAGGAACTTTCTATCCCTCGCGTCGACGTCGCTCGTAATGAGATTGGCGGTGCAGGCGTCGGTCCTCGCAAGAAGAATCGTGGGAACCCCCATCAGGTCTGAGAGCTGGTCCTCGTAGTGGACGGCAGCGACTCCCGCCTCGATCATGGACTTTGTCAACTCAACCACGTTCAGGGGACCTCCGAACCCCGCCTCCCCGTCCGCGACTATCGGTGCGAGCCAGTCTGTCTCGCCTCTCCCTTCGGCGTGTTGAATCTGGTCGGCCCTCTGAAGCGCCTGATTAATTCTCCTGGCGAGGACGGGCACGCTGTTTGAGGGATACAGGCTCTGGTCTGGATAGGTCTGACCCGCTAGGTTCGCGTCTGCTGCGACCTGCCATCCGCTGAGGTAGATCGCCTTGAGACCCGCCTGGACCATCTCGACCGCCTGACTGCCGGTTAGCGCCCCCAGAGCTGAAACGTAGGGTTCGGTCTTCAGGAGATTCCACAGCTTCCGAGCTGTTAGCCTTGCAATCGTGTGTTCTACTCTAACCGAGCCGCGAAGCGCGTGGACGGATTCCGCCGAGTATGGCCGAAGTACGCCGTTCCACCGGTCGGACCTCCAGCTTCGCTTGATGTTCGCGATTTCCTCCTCTCGACTTGGCTTCAACCTAGACCCTCCCCTAATTTCTCGACGCGCAGAAGCTCTTCATAGGCGAGACTCGTGAGAAACTCCTCGAATTTCTCCGAGAGAATCAGACCCTCGAAGAGCTTCGCGGCAATGTCACGCCTGGAAGCCCCCGCGCCAGCTGCGAGTCCGCGAAGTTCTTCACGCAATAGAGAACGGACAAGCTCCGCGCTAACTCTTCTGCCATCGCTCATCACGGCCCCGTGCCGAGTCCACTGCCAGAGCTGAGCCCTGCAGATTTCGGCCGTCGCAGTATCCTCCATCAGGTTGCGGATGGGAACCGCACCCTTCCCTCCGAGCCAAGCATCGATGTACTGTACCCCCACGCTAAGGTTGGTCCTGATGCCTGACTCGGTTATCGCTCCCTCGGGGACGCGGAGGAGGTCTGAACTTGTGATTTCCAGGTCGTCGTTCGTCTTGTCAACCTGATTGGGGCCCTTCATGTGGCTGTCGAAGACTTCCCTCGCAAGCTGAACCAGCCCCGGATGGGCGACCCAGGTGCCGTCATGCCCGAGCAAGACCTCTCTCTCCTTGTCCGCCCTCACCTTTTCAAAGGCGAGGCTGTTCGCCTTTTCGTCGTTCTTTATCGGGATGTAGGCAGACATCCCACCTATGGCGTGAGCACCTCGACGGTGGCAGGTCCTGATCAGCAACTTCACGTACGCAGCCAGGAAGGCTCTGTCCATCGTGACCGCCCCCCTATCGGGCAGGATGAATCGAGGATATTGACTGAATTTCTTGATGAAAGAGAAGATGTAGTCCCACCGACCACAGTTCAGTCCTGAGGAATGCTCCTTCAGCTCGTAGAGAATCTCGTCCATCTCGAACGCGGCGGGGAGCGTCTCGATGAGGACGGTCGCCTTTATGGTGCCAAGCGGGATGCCGAGCTCCTCCTCGGTGACTCGGAAGACGTCGTTCCAGAGTCGCGCCTCCAGATGACTCTCCATCTTTGGAAGATAGAAGTAGGGGGCTGTCCCCTTCTGTAGGAGTCTCTCGAAGTTGTTGAAGACGAAGATAGCGAAGTCGAAGAGTGCGGCAGAGACAGGGTCACCGTCGAGCAAGACGTGCTTCTCGGGTAGATGCCAACCCCTGGGACGGACGATGAGAGTGGCAACCTTTTCATTGAGGGAGTAGTTCTTGCCCTCCGGGCCAGCGTATTCGATACCACCATCGATCGCGTCTCTGAGGTTCACTTGCCCCTGGATAGTCTGACGCCACGTGGGGGATTGAGAGTCCTCGAAGTCGGCCATGTATGTGCTTGCACCAGAATTGAAGGCGTTGATCATCATCTTGGCGTCGCCGGAAGGACCCGTGATTTCGACTCTTCGGTCTTGAAGGTCGGGAGGAGTCGACCAAATCCTCCAGCCGCCCTCGCGGATCGAGTGAGTGTCGGGAAGAAAATCTGGCAGTACGCCCGAATCTATTTCTCTCTGCCTCAGAGCTCGTCGATGCAGAAGCTCTTCACGTCTTCGGGAGAATCGACGGACCAACCTTGCCAGAAACTTAATTGCATCCTGGGTGAGGATGTCGCTACCCTGCTCTAGCGAGGGTAGATTTGAGAAAGTAATCCCGGCTGACTCTCCGCTGGATCCTAGCTCCTGCTCCACTACCCACCCGCCTCTCACCCTGGTCTTCTCGGCTGATATGCGTATCGTTTCTGATGAGACGGAACCTAGGGAAGAGTTTCCGAGAATCGTCTGGGTGCGAGCTGGCAGCACCGCCCCAACCTCCGAACCTCCTTGCGCCAAGGCGTCAGAACCGGGATTCCGCTCGATGCTCCGCTCCCATCAGTGGCTGCGCCCACGAATGATGGGACTGCACCTGCATGCGGCAGTAGCCTCCCCGCACTCAATACAGAATCTGATTCCCAGAAAGAGATAGGCTCGCCTGCCACAACCGCAGTAGAAAGGACGCTGCACGAGCTCCTGACCCAACCTGATTTTCAACCGTAATCTCATTTGAGTGTAGATAAGAGGGAAGGAAGATTGTTCCAAACTCTTCGTAACGCTCTTCCGCACAAGTTGCCGGGCTGCAAAGGTAGCCAGGACGCCCTGAGATGATTCTGTCTAATTGTTGGATTGGGACGTTTTCTGTTGATTCACATCTGGATTCTTGCGATGCTGTACTTCGCCTGGTTAATCTGGTACGGAGGGCACTCGGCCGGCAGCGCCGAGGAGGCTTGGTCGATGTCTCGCCGCGGTCAGCCGAGACCTAGGACAAAGCGAAACCCACGGGGTCAGTTGTAGAGAACTACGAGGTTGCACCTGCATATTGGGGCGACGTTGCCGCATTCGGAACAGAAGCTGGTCCCGTAGGCGCTATAGGCCATCCTACCGCAGACGCAGAAGATCGAGCGCTCGACGAGTTCCCGGCTCAAGCTGTTTCTCGGTTCAAATTTGGCTGGTTGGGATAAAGGGGTAATGGAAGAATGTTACAAACCTCGGGTGGGTCGTCCTCTCGTTGGCTCTCTGTGTGGATGAGGACGCCCGCGGCGAGACACCGGCACCTACTAACCAGGCTCAGTACGGTAGCCGACGAACGTCTACGGCCGCGCTGAGCAAGAAAACGATGACATCGCGTCAGGCACCGAGTAGACCGATTCGCATAACCGTCTCGTTTCCAATCCTCACCGTCGCTTTTGACAGCGCGCCCCACCACCCCTTCCCGTTGGCCCTGATCCTTCCACCCTTGTTCTCGTTGTCCCCAAAGCCCATCACCACACCGCCCAGCACCTTGTCGTCTTGAGCGAACCCGAAGCGCATCTTACTGTTCAGCCCGACCCCGAAGAAGGAGAGTCGACCGGCATTATCGTCGGCCTCGAGGTACTTCCGGAAGGGCTTTCTCGGACCGGCTACAGAGAAACTCGTGACGCGCCCCGCGTCGACCTGCGCGTTGAGCCTCACCATCATTCCGTCGGGCGTGAGGATGGGCTGGTCGAACACAAGCGTACCGTTCGCGCTGTCCTCGTCGATGGTGACCTCGATGCTGCCGGCGGGGAGGAAAGTAATGATCCCCTCATTCGCCTTATCCTTGGTGGCGAGAGCCTCAGAGAGGTCCAACGCCCGCCTGTCCAGTCGAAAGGTAAGAGCGGTTCCTTGAGGCGTCGTCACGTGAACATTTTCGTCACCAGCCAATCGCCCCGACAGCTTCTTTGCTCGTGCCAGTATAGTGACCGGGTCCTCGAGGCAGCCGTTGTACACGGCCTCCCGCCATCTTTCGTAGTCGAGTCCCATATCCTCGGCCCTCTCGGGGGTCGCGAGTGTCGCTTCAACCCCGAGCATCCTGACCCCTCTCCTCTTCGCAACCGCAGACCACTCTGCGGCAAACCCGCTATTGTCGTATCGCGTGTCGAGCCAGATGCTCGCGGCCTTTCTCCTGTCGGGTGGAATCCTCTGCCAAGGAACCGGCCTTCTCGGTCCCAGCGTGAAGATGTAGACGTCGGTCTCCTCGAGTAAAGAAGATTGGTATCTTGAGAGCTTATCAAGCGACTCAAGAGGTGAACTCAGCAGGGAGTGAAGCCAGAGTTCTTCGGGCTCGACGGTCAGGAGAACTTCGGCACCGGCCCTCCCGCACTCCATGGCGAGCTGAGACATCAGGTCGACGGCGTGATCCCATCCGTGGACCCAGACCCTTTCACCGCGATGCACACCGAGCGAGCTGACGACGACGGCCCGGGCAACCGAGGCAAGGTCCACCATATCACCACACGAAAACAGGGAAAATAATTAACCCTTCATGGAGACCTTCGCTTCTTCGAGGCTTGTCAGAACGCGCCTCAACTCGTTCGCATACCGGTCAACCATCCCCTTGCCGAAGTCCCACGGGATCCCGGCTGCCTCGAAGAGCTCCGGAATCGGCTTCGACCCCCCGAGTGACAAAGACCCCCTGTACGCCTCTACCGTATCCTTTGGGTCCTTCCTGTATCTGAGCCATAGGTTGATGGCTCCCAGGGCCGCGATGTTGTACTCGATGTAATAGAAGGGCACCTCGAAGAGATGCAGCTGCCGCTGCCAGTACGACTCCCTCGCCTCCTCGTAACCCTCCCAGCTCTCTCCCACGCCATACTTTTCC
>VBPP01000119.1 GCA_005877365.1 Nitrososphaerota archaeon | reverse complement strand
AGTGAGAGGAAGATATTTTTCAAAGCTTGCTTCCTGAACATTTCAGGATTAGCCGGCCTGCCAGGTCAGATCGAACCTATCGGTAGTTGATTAGAGCAATCTACGAGCCTGCTGAATTCAATGAGAACGCCGCGCTATTGAGGATCGGTCACAAAGCTGAGCTCTTTCCCTTCGGTCCCCTCGGTGGGAGTTTGAGCTACTCTCTAGCCCGCAAAGGGTACACTCGGGTTCAGTCTCGATTGCCTCCGAAATAAACGCCCGAAGGAGAGATGCGACGCAAAGAAGGTCTTGTTTCGAGTGTAACACTTCCCTCTCAGCGAGGATCTGGCTGGCGAGGGCAAACGAAGCCCAAGAAAGTAGATCACCCGCACTCTCGGGAGGCGCGGCCCCATCTCCTATCGCCTTCTTGAGCATCTGCCCAAGGGGAATCTTCACCGTCAGCAATTCTTCCCCATCCTCTCCTCTCACGCTCTCGACGACGCCGATTTGCGAGAGGAAATCGATGTACTCTGCGCATCTGCTCTCTCCCATTGACAAGCCTGGATACCTTTCGATGCTGTGATGCGCGTCTCGGCTATAATGGGTTATGATTCAATAATCTGAATCTTTCTAACAGAAGAAACCTCTCGGAAATACACGCTCGTGAAACCCAGATATCAGGCTCGCCCGCGGCAAGGAGTCGAGAGGGCGGTGACATCGATTGGCTGGGTTGTGCGTGACTCCCTCGACGTTTTTGCGGCGTTCGTCGCCCTCGGGCTGACCTTCACGGCGATCTCGCTCACGGCGAGCCCCGTGGAGGTTCGCGTAGGAACCCTGAGGCCCCTATCCACGATACCGATTCACGAGTTCGAACTGATCGGCGCAGGGGTGGCGCTCTCTCTCGTCTTGATGATCGGCCTCAGAAAACTCGACCTGAGCTCTCTACTTCTTTCCTCTTCCTTCATCGTCTTCCTTGACCTGGATCATCTCCCTTCGGCCCTCGGAATCGCGCAGCCAATCAGGCCAGCTCACTCTCTGGTATTTCTCGCCGTACTTCTCATAATTCTGACCTTCTTCTTCAAGAAGCCCGCCAAGGTTCGGCTTACTGTAGTGGCGTCCTTCTTCGGCCACCTTGCCGTCGATACCGGCACCTTCCCCCTGCTCGCTCCGCTCTCATACGGTTACTACAGCCTTGCCTCCGTCGACCTAGGTCTATTCACGTTCGCGGCGTTGACCGCACTCGCGGCGGGTTACTTAGGCCGAGGTCAGGGCTCGTTGCTGAATCCCGAATCACATACGCGGGGGGCTGAAGATTCTACCTTTGCCCTTCAACGCCTTATTAGGAGTCGGCCTCGATTGCGGACGAAAGCCTGATCATACAGGGCACTATTGAGCGCTTTCAAGAGAGAAGAGCTCACTCCTTCTTTCCACGCGTGCGGGTTGTGCTCCCTTCCTCAGACCTGATTACGGTCGTTTGAGCCGGCCCGTCTAGGGTCGTCACCCAGGCCTTGAGCAGTTGCCTCCCGAGCAGAGGCTTAGAAAGTAGCGGTGTAGCGTAGACAGGGCACTCGAGATGCTCAGAACCAAGCCGCACTACTCCTCTGGAGGCGCGAAGAGGGACAGAGATCCCTGTGACGAGACGACCTGCGATGGCGTTCTCCGGCTCCTCGTAGTGCTGAAGCCCCAGTCCGACATAGTCAGCAATGCCCAGCAGCAAGCTGCCGGAGAAACCCGAGTCAACCCTTGCCCTGATTGTCATGCTCCTTTTCATCAGCGGGTCATACAGCTCACCGTCGATCGCCGGATACGGCGGGTCCTCGCCCTTGTCGTATTTCTGACGCAGCTTCATTGCGAGAGTTGCTCCATTACGGACCAGCCCAGGTCAATGACTTTCGTTTGCTTCTCTTCGATACGCGTAACTATCCCGTGTCTTGCTCCGGCATTGAGCACCTCCGCGTAAGCTTTCTTCGCCGTGTCGTACGTTCCAAGCAACCTGCCATTGGCCAGAGCCACGTACTCTCCTGGGTGTGATGCCCTGAGGGTCGACTCTTCTCGCGAGTATACTGCGTTGTCGTTCCGGGCCTCCTCCTCGAGCTTCATCCAGTCGTCCATCGAAGCGCCCTTGGCGGTGAGCAGGATCCAGAGACGGAGTGCCTCGTTGACAACCTCGCCCATCTTCTTCCCCCTCAGAGAGGCCAAGGCCTTAATCTGGCGGTGAAGCCGCTCGTCCACGTTCTTGATGGCTATGGTCGCCACAGTACGATGAGGTGGCACGCGTTAATAAAGTTAACTTGTTTAATTCAGCGAACACCGTCGCGGCGGTGACGACTTGAGAGGGTCAGGGGGAGAGTTCCATGTCTGCCATTCGAGAGCAAAAGGGATGAATTTTGGATTCATTCTAGTGAATACTGCCTTCACGACGCTGAAATAATCGCCGCATTCCCTGGTGCCGCTGCTCTGTGACTAGCGAACTCGAGACCCTACCCCTAACGCGGGAACGCGCAGAGGCGATGCTGAAAGAGGGCAGAGTTAAGGTGGCGGTCATCGGCCTGGGCAGAATTGGCCTCCCAACCGCGGCCGTCTTCGCCAGGGCGGGGGCGGCGGTGACGGGAGTGGACATCAACCCGCAGGTGGTTGAGACGCTCCAGGAGGGAAGTTGCAGGTTCGCTGACGAGCCAGGATTGCAGGAGCTTCTGTCGGACGTCGTGAAGAGGAGGAAGCTTGTCGCGACCCTCGACCTCGGCATAGCCGTCTCGAGTTCACAGTTCATAATCATCTGCGTCCCCACCCCGGTCGACCAGACGAAGACTCCCGACTACTCGGCGGTGAAGAAGACGTCTCACGCGGTCGGAGCCGCGCTAAGAGAAGGGAGCATCGTAATCATCGAGAGCACCGTCGGTCCGGGGACAGTCGAGAACCTGATAAGACCAATCCTCGAGGAAGAATCCGGGCTGACGGCGGGACAGGATTTCGGGCTGGCAAGTTGCCCGGAGCGCTCCGACCCCGGCAACATCCTCGAAAACTTGAAGTCGGTTCCGAGGGTCATCGGAGCAATCAACGGACAGTGCGGCGAAGCGGTAGCCGTCCTCTACGAGGCCGTCCTCGGTGTTAGCGTGATAGGGGTCAAGGACCCGAAGACCGCGAACGCGGTGAAGCTGACGGAGAACCTCTTCAGGGACGTCAACGTCGCCCTCGCGAACGAGTTCGCCCTCCTCTTCGAGAAGCTGGGCATCGACACCTACGAAGTGATAAACGCGTGCGGAACGAAGTACAACTTTGTCCCCCACTACCCCGGGGCCGGTGTCGGGGGGCCCTGCCTGCCGTCCAACTCCTACTACCTTATCGCGGAGGGGCTCAAGACGGGGAACATCCCCTACTTGATCAGGCTCGCGAGGGAGATCAACGACAGGATGCCCGACCACGTCGTCGAGCTCGTTTCGGAGGCCCTGAACGAGGTTGGCAAGACCGTCAAGGGTGCGAGGATAGCGCTTCTGGGAGTGACCTACAAGCCGAACGTGAGGGACATCCAGCTCTCACCCGTACAGAAGATCTGCGAGAGGCTCGAAGGCATGGGCGCCCGAGTCGTCATTTACGACCCGATGCTCCTCGATGAGGAGGTCTTTGGCCACAGGGTCGAACGATGCGCCGATGATGCGGTAGATAGCGCGGACTGCATAGTGATAGGAACCGCCCACCCGGAGTTCTACCAACTCCAGCTTCGACACTTGTCGCGCATCGTTAACGGGAGGGCCGCGTTGGTCGACGGAAGGAACGTGCTAGACCCCGCGACCGTGCGGGATGCAGGGTTCGCATACAGGGGCGTCGGCAGAGGAACGAGCTGATGATTCTACCCGTGATTCGCTTGGAGCGCTAAGCTACAGCGAGAGCTGTACAAGGAACACGGTGAGCGACATGGTCAGGGAAGACAATTCAATGCCATTGAGCAATCCAAGTCGAGATATGGGCTGGTTGGAGTCCATGTGGGATGTCGAAGTTCAAGAATCCAGACAGACTCTACAAGAGAGAGTCGAAGCAACCTCGGATGTCAAGCGATTCCTTCTCGAGATGGATAGGGCAGACGCGGCTAAGGATCTTGTCATGTTCGAGCAGCAGAGGTCTTTGAGATGAAGAAGCAAGATGTCTATTCGGAATTCTCGCTCCCAAAGTTAACGTTGAGGCCGTTGAATAGCTCCCAAAAGCCCTGCTCTTCTCTGTGATTACTTCTCTTGTTTTCACGAACTCGTCGAACCCTCTCCACGTACGGCGTTCCCTTCTCGCTTGACCTGTACCGCCTTGAACGAGAATAAGCACGATGCGAGAGGGTGTAAGCTTGACCGGTAATGCGGCAGGCTCAAGTATTACCCGAAGCGGAGTATTACCATGAAAGAAGTTGTAACAACAGTGACAGAGAAGGGTCAGGCAACGATTCCCAAGGCCTTCAGGGAGAAACACGGGATAGGTAGGAAG
>VBPP01000118.1 GCA_005877365.1 Nitrososphaerota archaeon | reverse complement strand
CGAACTGCCCGGATTGACAATTCTGAGTCTTGAGAACAGCATTCCTGGGATCGTAGCTGCTCTTCTTTTCGGAGCCTATCTCCTCTCGCCCTTTAAGCGAGCCTCCGTGGGACTGCTGCTTGGCTCGGGTCTATTGAATCTGGTAGGCGGGGGCATTATCTCAGTACTCCCCCTGAACTTCCTTCCGTTTGCGCCTGCACAGACCCTGACGCACTACCTTGCCCACCTGTTCTATAGTGCCGCAGAGATTCCGCTAATCCTCATAACGGCAAGACTGCTTAGAGAGCCCGATCCTAATCACGACTTGAAGGTGGCACCTTGAAAGTTTACGCCGCCCCGCCGAATCCATGGGGGCCCTGGGTTCCCTCGTTCCTGAGTGGCGCGACTACTCTTTGTCTACGAACTCTGCGGGGTTCACAGGCTCCGGCGAGGGGCCCTTCCTCTTCCTTATCTCCGTGAAGAGCGGGAATGCTTCTTCGCTGGCACCGCTTACTCGGCGCACACCTAGAGGAACCAGATCGGCCCGTGTGACCATACTGGGTTAAGTGGCGCAGTAAATATCCTATCTGCGGCAGTTGTTTCTTATCGCTTCATCGACGTCGTTGAGAGCCCTTAGTTCTTCCCCGAAGGTTTCCGGACTTCTCTCCCATGCCAACACTGCTCTGCGGATGATTGTCTCCTTTGCATCCCTGAGGATTTTGCAGAGCTCTTGGGTTTCCCGGTCGATCTCCCTGGCCAGTTATCAAGCACCCTGTCTATCCTTGAGGCGAAATATTCCTCCCACCGCTTCGGGTCTCTCTGGAGGATCGCAATCTTTTGGATGACCTCCTCGTCTGAGAGCTCTGCCTTCCGCCGTGCCATATTCACTGCTTGATTATCGCGTTCACCGATATAAGCGCAACGTCGTTGCAGTCTGTTTCGACCGTAAGATAGAGAACTCAACCCTCGGTTCCTTTTTCGGAATCGCCGAGGCATTGCATCGTACGAAGTTAAGTCGAGGCTCCTCAGTGATACCCATTGAACCGGGGATGTGCCTTCCAATATGAGTCGGTTGCTGAGTTACAGCGGTGGCCGGAAGGGATTCGAACCCCGTCTCTGTCCAGTATTGTGAGCGAATGCGCAGTGAGTGCATCACTTATACCGCTCATCTTCCTTTGAATAGCTGGCTTGGATTGAGATTCCTCAGAAAGGTGAATTAGGTATGTCGGCGCGAAATGCCCAAGAAAAGATTCGAGAGGAGGTTACGAAGTGGTCAGGGGTCACGGTAAATATCCATCGTTTTGGGGGAATAGAATTCAGACTTGGTAGGAGAGAACTAGGGCATCTACACGGGGACTATCAAGCCGATATACCCTTTCCCATAAAGGTAAGAGATCAATTGATAGCTGAAGGAAGGGCAGAGCCGCACCACATCTTGCCCAAAAGCGGCTGGATTACCTTTCGATTCCGTAAGACGAGTTACATACAACCAGCTTTGGAATTGTTTAGGTTGTCATACGAGCTTGCCATTAAGAGTAAGGTAGTAGCGAGCCAGCAGCAGGTGCATTCCTAGATTGTCATCAGCGAAGGATCAATCCATCCTTACGTGAGTGTTGCGAAGAACGTCTGGAAAGAAAACCTAACGAAGTAAGCTCGTTTGGTGTTCGAGCGTTCGGAGGCTCCGGCGACAGCCTCTTCCTCTCCCTTATCTCCGTGACGAGCGGGTAGAGCAT
>VBPP01000117.1 GCA_005877365.1 Nitrososphaerota archaeon | reverse complement strand
TCCTATTATGCATGGTAATGACCGAGACCGCGACGGTCACGAGTAAGAGTATGATCAACATTCCCGCGAGCATACGCAGGAAGTACGGCATCAAGGAGGGTGACAAAGTCATTTTCTTCGAGACCGATCAAGGACCTGTACTGCTACGGGTTCCGCCTCTGAAGGAGCTCTTCGGCAGTGGCCGTGCCCACAGGGATAAGCTAATCCGCGCTGTCCGAGAATTAGACAGAGAGCATCGCAGAGAAGCGGCAGAATGACCTCCTTCGTCTTCGATACGGGAGCGCTGTCCCTCTTCTACGCTGATGATGAAAGATTGCGCCCGTTGATAGACAAAATCCACGGAGGGGGGGCTCGAGGACTTCTCTGTTCGGTCACGCTCTGCGAGTTCTATTACAAGACCGGGCCGACCTTGATTTATCCCTCTCTGCCGGGATGGAGAAGTGCAGGAACAACAGACTCTCCCTGGCTGACTCCTACGCGCTTGCCCTCTCAAAGCGAGTCGGTGGGATCCTACTCACCACGGACAGCGAGCTTGCCAAGAGCAAAGAAGCAAGGGTCAGACACTTCGAAGTGTGAATCGACGAGAATAGCCGCATCAAGCGTTTCATTGCGCCTTGGGAACGACCCGCCCCTGTCCCCATACTGTCACGAAGGCCATATTGCTGTTGGATCGCGCCCGGAAATGACAGGAAAGAAGCTCCCCTATCGAACCCTGATGTGGGCTAATGCATTTCTGAATCTGGATTCAGCTTTCTTATTCCTTTTATTCGAATCCTCCCTTTAAGGACGCCCATGAACTCAAGCGACAAACGGATGACGCTATGGGGACTGATGTATGGAGTCGCGTCCTGGGCAGTCTTCCAGGTCTCTCAAAACTTGGTCGGCCAACAACTTAGAAACTTCGACGAAACCGAGAGGCTAATTGTGGCGGCTATCCTCCCTATCGCACTTCTGTACTTCCTCTTGAGGAGAGAAGAGAAGGGAGGAGCCCCGGGTCATTAGGCGGATAGCCTCAGTCCACGAGGCGCCGCCGAAGATCGCAAGAGGTAGAAGTGAAACCTGAGGAGTGACAGCTGCGGATTGCTGGGCATGAGAATGCACCTGACCAGCAGGCGTGTATTGTGCATCAATTCCTTCTTCTGAACGGTTCTCTTCATCGTCCTCATTTTTTCGCTCGAGAATGCAATTTGCCGCTTCGCAATTCCGGAAGACGAATGGGTTAGATTAGCTAGACCAGGGCAGCTGGAGTTTTGACTCCGTCCCTTGTGAAGTGCCAACCAGAAATGATTTTCAGATACAGTTGTGTTCCATCATTAGCTAATCCTGTTCGACACTGTTGCGATGAATTCTCCGGGAGGACATCACCACAGACGATGAGACGTTCTCTGGTACATCCAAGGCGATTCTAGGTTCTTCGCTTCAAATCGAATTCGGGTTGGCCGCCTTCAGTAAGATGACAGTGAGCCATCACCGGGAGGCTGTTCCAGTCGAGTCCCCACGTGCCGTTGCGCGTCATTGCGATTACACCGAGGGGCACGTCTTCCTTGGTGGCGATCTTGACGATCTTTGAAGCGGCGCTTCTGGGCGAAAGGCCCGTCTTCATCAGCCTGCAGACCTCCCGCGCCACTCCGTACTTTATGCTGAACTCTCCGAGACCGGTCACGGCCACCGCGCCGAGCTTGTTGTCAGCGAAGATGCCGGCTCCGATGATGGCAAGGTCATTTATCCTCCCGGGAAGCTGAAGGGTAAGCCCGCCTGAAGATCCGGCCGCAGCCATGTTTCCATGCCTGTCGATGGTGACCGCTCCGACTGTATCGAGGCCAAAGAGCTTCGGGTTCTTCCTAATGAGCTCTCGGAGCTTTGGCCATTTTACGAGGTAGTCCAGCTGCTGACTGAGCTTGAGCTGCTCTTTGAGCGCCTTGTATTCCCTGAATCTGGCGGCGTTCACCCCTTCGCGATCCTCAAAGCCGAACGCATGTGCAAACTGGGTGGCGAACTCGCCCGCGAGAATGCGGTTGTCGGTCGCTTCCATGACCTTTCTTGCGACGAAGATTGGATTCTTCACCCCTGTGATCAGCACCACGCCTCCGGAATTGAGCGTCTTACCGTCCATTATGTTTGCCGTCAGGCTCACCTTGCCGTCAACGCCCAGAGGTGATCCGGCCCCAGCGCCATAATGCCCGTCATCCTTGAGGCTCCTGATGGCTGCCTGGACCATCTCATCGCAGAATTGGGGAATTTGATTCCGGCGTTCACCGCGTTGACCACGCCGTCTCTCGCTCCGCCCTCGAGGGGGGTGTCGGCTCCGCCATGAACCAGGATTGATGCTTTCAATGTGCTAGTCCCCCAATCGTCTTTGTTCAGTCTACGTATGCATCTGCTATCTCTTTGCAGGTCGCTACCCACACGTCCGGGAAGGACTTGACATATCGCAAGAATTCCTCCAGCAACAACGATTGATGGCGACCAAGTCGGGGATCTTCGCCGAGCCCACGTCATGTGCTGCCCTCGCAGGCCTGCTCCGCCTTCGGGAGAAAGGAAAGAAAGAGGCCGACGATGCGGTTGTGATCCCAATAACTGGTTCTGGTTTCAAGGATCCCGGCACAAAGCCACCCCCTGTGCATATGGAAAGGGCAGATAGCGAGCTGTAGAGGCCGAATCACATATATCACTGACAGCGCGAATACGAAACGTTGACTGATACGAGTCTGGTAACTAAGACCGACAGGTTCGGGAACCCCATCAAGATAACGGAAGCTCACCATGTGATTCGAACCAGATTGAGCGCGGGTGAAGGCGTCTTCAATTTCTCCGGACTGGAGAGGGCGTACCCGGCGGGGACCGATGATATCGGCAACCTCGACGATGAGACTGCTTCCGCGATTTACGAGGAGGGATTCAGGAAAGCAGCGCTCCGGCACCTTGGAGGCTCTTCCCTGGTGCACGATGCCTTTCTCGCCAACAGGCTGACGGCCGCGACCATGGCGACGCATCTGACCATGGTGAAGCCTGGGCAGACGGTACTGGGGGTGGCGCCGAGCTACAGCCACCCGACTGTAATCAGGGCGGCAAACTTGGCGGGTGGGAGGTTCGCGGGTACCACCGGCCTCAGGGAGTTCGCCGCGGCCCTCGATGCTGAAAGAAACATCGGTCTGGTGGTCGTGACTCGTTTGGCCGTTACCTACGACATCATAGAAACTGACGATCTGAAGGCAATAGTTGGGCTGGCTCAAGGTCGTGGACTGCCGATCTATGTGGACGATGCAGGAGGCGCGAGGGTTGGCCCCGCGATATTCGGACAACCAAAGAGCCTGGAACTCGGAGTCGACATCGCTGCGACCGGTCTGGACAAGTACGGTGTCTTCGGGCCCAGGTTCGGTCTCCTGGGAGGCAAGAGGGAACTGGTTGCGAGGATAAGGAGCAAGGCATGGCAACTGGGCCTGGAGGCGCGTCCGATCTTCCTGCCGGCTGCCTTGAGGTCGCTCCAGCGATACGATCCCAAGCGCGTCAAGACGCTCGTTCAGACGACCAAAGAGGTGGGCAATGAACTCAAGAAGATACTTGGGAACCGCGTTCACGACAACCCGATCACCTCGCAGCTGTTAGCTGAAGATATCCTCGAGTTGATCATGGAGAGAGGGAATATCTCAGAACCTCCCATGGTGCCGTATGAAGCGACGGCAGCCGTAGCAATGAATCTCCTGAAAGATCACGGAATCGTCACGGTGCACTTCGCGGGAGTTCCGCCGGGAACGTCGGCGTTGCTCATCAAGTTCGTTCCTCCAGAGACCCTGCAAAAATTCGGGGGCGCAAAGAAATTCGCTCAAGCCGTGGATTCCTCGATTACAAAGGCGGCTCAGCAGAGTTCGGAGCCGGACGGAATACGGCGATTGCTGTACGACGTCGGGAACAAGGCGTAGTCAGGTAAATCCAAGGAAACACCATCCGGCAGAACTGCGTGGGAGGTTCGTTCCTGCAAGTAGCGATTTCAGGCGTGGATATTCTCTCTTCTCACGGATGCTAGTTGAGGTTCCCGTCGCGAAGACCAGATATCCATTATCTGCTTCGAGGTTATTACATCCCACCTGCCCACCATTATCTCGAGGGCGCCCTCGTGGTTTCTCTGGTTCTCGGACTTGACGCAGTCTCTTGCGGTGACGATCATGTAATCGTAGAACTGACCGTCACGCGCGGTGGATTCTACGCATCCCTCGGTAGTGACTCCGGGAGTGATCAATGTCTTGATGCCATTGTTCCTGACCAGGCCACTTCTCGTCTACGCGCTCAGCGACATTCAGCACACGGATGAGTTCTTCTCGCTGCTTTTCGTCGATGTTGACAGCAATGCATCAAATCTGGCCAAGGGGCTGTTCGGGAGTGAAGATCGAGGAGTCGCGATATTTGGCCCAAGGGCGTGGGCAAGAGCACCGTCCTGCAGGGCATCGCGTTTGCCGGAGTTCAAGAAGGAGCACCCAAGCTTCCGATAGTGGCCAAGATAAGTAAAACAAGGAGTGTTACCACGGTTGCGGAACTTGAGGACAGGTTCTTCACTGCGATTGCGAAAGGAATCGCGAGCGTACCGGAAATCCAATCCAAGTGGTCGAAGCTTTCAAAGAAGGATCAGCTGAAGAAATATTCGCCCTGGCTCGCGAAGTCGATAATAGACGCCGCAAGTCTGTTCGTCCAGCCTCCAGCCCTAGCCTCGAACGCCATCTCGGAGGCCATCAAATCTGTAACAGGAGTCCCAAAGCTATAGATCGATCATGAGCTGCTATCGTCGTCATCGATTAGGACGCCGGGACTTGCCGATGCTTTGACAAAGAAGATGGTGGACCAAGGCATTGAACCCGTCTTCGTCATCGATGAACTCGACAAGGGTTATCGATAGTGATGCCGTTCACAACTTCATAGCATCGCTAAAAAATGGAGTTCCGGTAGCAGCGCTTTTGTTTCGATTCAACTCATTCTACCCGATGAGAAAGGAGGCTTTTGCCATCAACGGTCCGCCAGTAGCTTCCTCAGTTGGTCGAGTGAAATGTTTCCTCCGCTCAGCACAAGCACGACTTTCTTCCCCTTCAGCAGGTGTCTGATTTTGTAAGCGGCCGCCAATGGAGAGGCACCAGCGGCCTCGGCAAGAGTATGTGCGGTCTCAATCATGATCACCATCGAGTTCCTGATTTCATCATCGGAGACCAACACGAAGTCGTGCAAGCCTTCTCTCAGTACTCTTTGAGTGAGCTCGAAGCCCACCCTAGTAGCGAGGCCTTCCGCAAAGGTCTCCGTCTTGTCCGACACCAAGGTCTTCGTTTTCCAAGATTTGTACTGTGCCGGTGCGTTCTCTGATTGTACGCCGATGACCCACGTCTTGGGGTTCATCGCATGCGACACTATGCAGGCCCCTGATGCGCCACTGCCTCCCCCGACCGGTGAGATGATTACATCGACATCAGGAAGGTCTTCAAAAATTTCTAGTGCGAGGGTCGCGACCCCGCTGATTAGCAGAGGTTCGTTGGCCGAGTGGATGTAGCGATGGCCTTTCTGTGCCGCCGTCTGTTCCGCGAATTCCCTTGCTTCGTCGAAGTCTTTTCCATGAAAGACCACTTCGGCCCCATAGCTCCGTGTCGCTTCGACCTTCGTCGGATTAGCCATTTCGGGCATCACGATTACCGCGCGTATGCCGAAAAGGTTCGATGCGTAGGCTATCGATTGGGCATGGTTTCCGGTCGAGGCCGTAATGACGGTCTTGACGTTCTGATTTCGGAGGTTCGACAGCAGATTGATGCCGCCGCGCACTTTGAAAGCCCCAGTCGGGAGGTAGTTTTCGTACTTGACGTACACATCTGAGTTGAGATACTTGTTCAAGGGGAAATTAAGACGAAGGGGAGTCCGTCCAAGGTAGGGAGAAATCGTTCTCTTAGCATCAAGAACATCTGCAATACTCGGGATGTGCAATTCTTGTTCCGCGACGCTCGTGACGTTAGACTTGTATCCTAAGAAGATGACTGTAATCAGGTCAATGTGACCATTAGAAGGTGGTCACACTATCGGGTTGTATCTTCCCAGCACGCGATTGGCGGACCCTCTTGTTTCTGAAGTACAGTTGCCAACCCTGTCCTATGTAATCGTCACCGATTCCCTCCTGACTTTGCATAGTGCGGCCAGCACAGGTCATGTAAACGGTACCCTGATTTGCTTCCGACCAAACCTGTCCTCTTGTTTAGAATCAGGAGGAATACGATATTCCAGAATCTTACCGCGACAGGATTCAACAGAAGCATGGAATGCTATTGGGGGGTCGTCGAACGTGTAGACTTTAGCGGTGTATCCGAGCTTCTCGATGAGTCTACGGTAGAACTCCGAGTTCGGAACGCTTGAAATCTCTGCGTAGTTTCTTGTCTTGTCGACGTGTCCATCCGATTCGGCTAGACCTTGTAGAAATGCGACGAAGTCTCTTGGACAACTGTCGATCCAGGGGATGTCAACGGGCACTCTGCTTGTTCTCTCTGAGCTTCAATCCGAGACACGTCCGTATGATCCAGGTGATGAGGTTGCTTGTCTCCGAATTCCACCGAACCACTACGTATCCGTTTGGCAGTTGATGAGCTTCGATCTGGTGAGATTGTATTCCGATGGTCTGCAATCCGAGTTGCACGTACTTCAGTACTCTGAAGTTACTGTCTGTCGTAGCCATGTTCGTCGTCATCGCAGCTGCTCAGCTCGCGGGTTGCGGCTACTCAGCCTGCGAAGACGGCAAGGGTAACCTGATTTAGCCGATAACCGGCCCGTAGAGTCCTTCCTTCCTGAGCCTGAGCATCTCGATGAAGCGTTTGTACTGCTCCACGTCGCGCTCGTCGTATGTTACGGCCCAAAAGTCGTTGAGGACCGATTCACCGCAGCTCTCGCATTCGAGCCAGTGGGATGGCGGCCAGGAGACCTCGTTTCCTCCCCCGACTTTGCCGCTAGCCCTTATGGTTCGGCCATTCGCCGCAGATTCGTCTCAAAAGCCACTGGGAGACGCCCTCTGGCCAGCCAACAGCCACCAACGGTAACAGTGAATCCTATGAACCTGCTTTTTTGGTGGGCCTTATGTTTTCCATCTTGCATCAGCGCTCCATCGAAGAGAGTAAGTGACGTACGATCATGCATGTAATCCACTTCATGACTCCACCGCTCCTCTTCTTCGTTCCCGACCGGACTGATTCATCGCGCTTGGGTTGGCCTGTGGAACGGCTTTTTTTGCCCATGACTTGCCCCGGAAATTCCGCGGCGACTCTCAACTCGCGGTTGCGCCGCAGCCCGTCTACCTCAGGTGCAGGAAGGAAGAGCTGGATCTGGGTCGCTGCTACGAAGAGGCTTGCCTTCCTCCAGGTCGCGATAGCAGGGGGAGGGACGCGCTCGAAAGGTACCTAGCGACAGTAGACGACAAAGTCGAGATTGCCAACGACTCGGTACCCTATGCTGAAGAGACGCGTAGGAATCACGACCAAGACAACCGCGATCATCGTCGCCGCCATAATCTTGGTAGTGGCAGGGGGCACCAGCGCTTACTATCTGACACTGCCCACCAAGCCGCCGCCGGGCGGGACCGTCAAGGTGGGATTCTCAATTTCCCTGACGGGTAATTTCAATGTCGAGGGTGCTGCTTCGCTCAACGGAATGAAGACCGCGACCCAGTGGCTAAACAGCAACGGCGGCATCATAGTGAACGGCAAGTCCTACAACATGACGCTCGACTACACCGATGACGCAAGCCAGACGAGCAACATCGTTCCGCTCTACACCAAGCTCGTGCAGCAGGACAATGCCCAGTTCCTCCTCGCGCCTTACAGTAGTGGTCTAACAGCCGCCGCCGCACCCATCGCTGAGCAGTTTGGGACGATAATGCTCTCGCACGGGGGCTCGGCGGACAGCATCTGGCGGCAGGGCTACAAGAACGTCTTCGAGGTGCTGAGCCCTGCTTCGACGTACCTCAGGGTGGCGATCGATTGGCTCAAGGCGAACCATCCGAGCGACAAGCTCGCTGTCATTTACGCTGGCGATTCGTTCTCGACGACCGCGGCTCTGGCAGCGATAAACTACTCAAAGGCCCAGGGCTTCCAGGTAGTCTATCAGTCGTCTTACCCGACGACCGTCAACGACGTTACGCCGCAGCTAACAGCCGCGAAGAGCGCGGGTGCCGACGACCTCCTGGGCGGAGGCCACTTCAATGACGGTCTGCTCCTCGCTAAGCAACTGGCGCAGGTCGGATGGACTCCGAAGTTCATCTCGCTCTTGGTCGCCGTCACGGAACCTACCTTCCAGCAACAGCTGGGCACGGCCGCAAACCTGGTAACGGGCCCCTCCCAATGGGAGCACACAGTCGCGTACACCTCCGACCAGGCAAAATCCCTCGGCCTGGACTGGTTCGGTCCGACCGTCGCGCAGTTCACCCAGCTTTACCAGCAAGTCTCAGGAGGGAAGACACCCACCTACCACTCCGGTGAAGCAGCGGGAACGATCTTCGTCCTGGCCAAGGCGATCCAGTCTGCCAACAGCTTCGACACCACTTCAGTAAAGCGGGTGCTCTCCAGCCTGAACTTCATGTCGTTCTTTGGGCAATTCCAGGTGGACCAGACCGGAAAGCAGACCGCCCATTCGATGGTCCTCGTTCAGTGGCAGAACGGCGTCCTGAAGGTGGTGTATCCGACGACCGTAGCCGAGACGCAACCCCAGTACCCATACGGTGCCTAGTCCTTCGACATGGTCGCCCTCGCGGTCATTCTTTCGGACCTCCTATTCGGGATAATGCTCGGTTGTGTCTTCGCGGTCGTCGCCCACGGGCTGAACCTGATCTGGGGAGTCGTGAAGGTCGTGAATATCGCGCACGGCGAGTTCATCATGCTGGGTGCGTACGGCGCCTACTTTCTGAACGTCTTCGGCGGATTCAATCCTCTCCTCAGCGCGGTCGTGGACGGTGCTCTCGGCATCTTCGTGGGGTACGCATTCTACTTCAGTTTCCTTCATAGGGAGCTGAGGGGGAAGGAAAGAATAACCCTGAGAAGTGAGATGGTCACCCTCGTCTCCACCTTCGGCCTGAGCCTCTTCATGAGCAACTTGGCCGTGGTTGCCTTCACCGGCGACTTCGTAGGGATAAACTGGTCGCCCGGCACGGTCGCCCTCGGATTCCTCGAGTTACCCCTCGGCGCGCTCTACGTCACTATCTTGGCCGTCCTCATCATATCGACCTCGGTCGTCTTCCTCGACAGAACTTACATCGGGAACGCCATTAAAGCGTACAGCCAGGACATAACGGCCACGCAGCTCGTCGGAGCGAACCCCACCAAGGTGGCCTCTCTCGCAACCGCCCTCGGATTCTCGATCACGATGGCAGGTGGGGCCCTCTTGACCGTATGGATTCCGACCGGAATCAACCCGTACATGGGAGCACTCTACGCTCCGATCAGCTTCGTCATAGTCGTCCTCGGAGGTCCGGGAAAGATGCTCGGGTCTCTCTTGGGAGGGCTCACCCTCGGGGTGGTGATTGACGTGCTTCAGGCGTTCGTGCCCGTTTCCCTCGCTTACGCCGTTGCGTTCCTCCTTCTTATTCCGGTCCTCCTCTTCCGTCCAGAGGGGATAGTAAAGTGAGGATTGCGGGGCTCGGGGTCACTTTCTTTGGCTTACTCGCGCTCATGCTACTCCTCCTGATTCTTCCGTTCGCCTTTCCCTTCTCGACATCAGTCATAGTGATCAACCTGCTCTTCTACACGGCTCTCGCGTACTCAATCAACTTCATCACGGGAATGACCGGGTACGTCAGCTTCGGACACGTGGTCTTCCTAGGTATAGGAGCTTACGCCCTGGGCGCTTCCGCGGACGTATACGGGCTCGACCCCGTTCTCGGTGTCCTGCTGGGCGCCGCCCTCGGGCTAGTCTTCGCCCTGATGATAGGGCTCGTCACGCTACGCTTCAGGGGAGTCTACTTCGCGATCTCGACGGTCGTCATCGCGCTCGCGGCCCTGAACATAGTGCTGGAACTACCACAACTCGGTGGGAGTCAGGGCATAATCCTGAACCTCGGTTTTCAACCCTACTCGTGGTATTACACGATTTGGGGAATCGTGCTTTTCGAGATGCTCATCACTTACTACATCAATAGGGGAAAGCTGGGGCTCGGAATCCGCGCAATAAAGAGCGACGAAGACGCGGCGAGGTCCGTAGGGGTCAACGTCTCCGCCCTCAAGCTTTACCTCTTTGGTCTTAGCGGGCTCTTCGCAGGTGCGGGCGGCGCGGTCTTCGCTTGGACGACGTCGGGGGTATTTCCGTACGAAACCTTCAGCCTGAACTTCTCACTCCAGATGCTGGCGATGATCATCATAGGAGGGGTAGGGACGGCGCTCGGACCGATACTCGGAGCAGTCGTCGTCTATCTTCCGTCATACTATTTCCTCACCGTTGCGATAGGCACACAGCTGATCATAATCGGCTTCGCGGTCGTGGTAATCGCTCTTTTCATTCCGGAAGGGATAGTCGGCACGCTCAAACGGCGTTCTGCCTCGCTAAGGGAACTGTTGGAGTGAGATGCCAACCCTGCGCACCGAGGCTGTCAGCAAGGAGTTCGGGGGAGTCCAGGCTCTCAAAGGAGTTACCATCTCGCTCCCCGCAGGGAGCACGCTCGGGCTCATTGGACCGAACGGTTCTGGAAAGACGACGCTCCTGAACATCATCGCCGGACTCGAGAAGCCGACCTCGGGCGCGGTCATGCTGGGGGAGACAAGAATCGACCACCTTCCCGCGAACGCGATCGTGAAGCTGGGGGTCGCCAAGACCCACCAGATTCCCCGACCATTTGCAGAGATGACGACGAGAGAGAACGTCTCCGTCGCGGTCATGTACGGTAGGAGACGAATCAAGGACACCAAGCGCTCGCTGAATGAAGCTGACCGTCTGCTCTCGCTATTGGGGATGGATGCTCGGCGAGATTTGCCGGCCAGCAGTCTAACGGTCCAGGAGAAGAAGAGGCTGGAGCTCGCGAGAGCGCTGGCGACGGGAGCGGACGTAATCCTGCTCGACGAGGTCTTCGCGGGTCTGTCCTCGGATGAACTCAGAGACTCGATTCAACTCTTCAGGAAGATCCGTGGCGAGGTAGGTTTCTCCGCGCTGATCGTGGAGCACGTGATGGGGGCGGTCCTCACGCTGGCCGAGAGGGTTGTGGTTCTTGAGGAGGGGGCGAAGATTGCGGAAGGCACGCCGGATGAGGTGGTTCACAACGAGGCGGTGATAAGGGCGTACCTGGGTTTCGAGGAAAATGACTCTCCTGGTTGAAGGCATCAGCACAGGATACGGGGAGACGCAGGTTCTGTACGACGTGAGCCTGCGGACAGAGGACCGATCCCTCACCGTCATGGTTGGTCCAAACGGAGCTGGAAAGTCGACCACCCTGAGAACGATCACGGGCCTGCAGAGGGTGTGGCGAGGGAGGGTCGGCTTCGACGGCAATGATATCACAAGCCTCCCCGCATTCGCCAGAGTCGAACTCGGGATGGCCTCAGCGCCGGAGGGGCGGCGCCTCTTTCCGCTAAGCTGAAGGAAAGAAGGTCGATAAAGGCTGGGAGATTGAGCGGCGGCGAGCAGCAGATGGCAGCGATCGGGAGGGCCCTCATGTCGAAACCAAGACTGTTGATCTTGGACGAACCGAGTCTGGGGATCGCGCCAATTCTCATCAAGGAGATCTTCGAGACGGTGAAGGAACTCGAGAAGGGAGGCCTCTCTATACTGATGGTAGAGCAGAATGCGTATCAGGCTCTAAAGTACGCGGATTACGCTTACATTCTGCAGATGGGGAGAGTACTCAGGTCGGGTACGCCTTCGGAGCTCAAGAATGTGGAAGAACTAAGGAAAGCCTACTTTTCGATCGTATAGAGAGCGCAAGGGAAGATCGGGGCACAATCTCAGTTCGATATCCATCTGCCGCTAGAAGAGCAGATCGAAGGCAAAGAAAGCGATTGGAAACCACCTTCTTGTAGCTCATCTCTTCCTTCCCACAATCGAGAGCGCCTTCTCGACCGTAACGATCTTAATCCCCTTGAATTCCTTCAGTTCGAGCATATGTTTGTCTCCCGTCACGATGAAATCCGCATCGCCTTCTTTCGCTGTGCTTAGCACGTTATCATCCGGGTTGTTGAAGACTCGAACTCTTGACCTGGGCCGCACGAAGACAGCTTTGGAGAGTAGTACTCTCAGGTATGCCGCGACCGCTTCGTCATCCGCGTACCTTTTGATCTTCTCGTCCTCTGTCGCTCTCGAAGGCTCTTCTATGATTGGTTCGGAGAGTATCAGTGCATGGTCGGGACGAAGCACCGCCTTCAGAAACGTTCGCGGCCTTCCACTCTTGATGAGAGCGAAGACCAAAGAGTCAAGGGTAAGACGCTCAGAAGTTTGAATCGAGGAAAAAGCCGGGATCAGGCGTTTCATCGCGCCCGAGTGGCCATTGTAACAGAGATTCTCTCCCAGTTCAGGTCTCATTGTCTCGGGATGTGGTTTGCACCGATTGACATATATCCAGTCATCTCCTGACTCTGGCTTCACCATGCCCATGATCGACGTTTATGCTCCTGAAGACCTCTTCCCACCCGGCACCGACGCAAGGCTTGGCAAGGAGCTAACCATGGCAGTTCTCCGTGCTGAAGGTGTGGCAACCCCCGGCCCCTTCCACCTGAATAACACCGCCGCTTTCATCCACCGAATGGACCCCCACTCAATTCACACCGCAGCCACCGAATCCGCCCGCACCGTTCGCGTTCAGGTCATCACGCCTCCAGCGGCGCTAAGCCGTGAGGGCCAGAAGCAACTCGTCAAAGAGGTCACCGAGATTGTGACCAAGATCTCCGGCGACCCGACCCAAGCCAGTCGCACTTGGGTGATACTCACTGAGGCGGCAGAGGGGGGTTGGGGCCTCTCAGGCACGGCCTTCGGGCGAGAGGAATTCGCGGCACTCCGCGCAAAGGCGGCGGCGGCGCGCGCTCGCTAAGTAAGCAGACAATCAGGCTAGGCTCCCGTACCCCACGACGGGTGGGGGCGAATGTATTGCTGTCGCCGGGACTGCTCACCTGGATGCGATTCTGCCGGGGAAGACCATTTGAAAAATCTCGAGGGCATCCATGGCGTATTCGCGGAGGATCGTCTCCCTGCTCTTGGTTTGTCTCCTGGGCTTGAAATACGCGCCCAAGGGTACCATGTAGAATCTGATCCCGGTCTCACCGTCCGGGCTCTGCCGGTAATTCATCTCAAAGTCGTACACCTGAAATATCTCCCCCTGCCTTCTCATCGTTAGCCAGACGAAAAAGTCGCGAGCACGGAATTTGGGCT
>VBPP01000116.1:1785-5178 GCA_005877365.1 Nitrososphaerota archaeon | reverse complement strand
CTGGAAGAACAACGGGGTCCACGTCAAGACCTTCTCCCTTTCCGACTTCTGGTTCCTCCCGGTCAGGGGAGGCCCTCTCGGGCTCGGAATGAGCGACCCTCTAGTCCTCTATGACAAAGGAGCAGACAGGTTCTACGCATCCATTATAGACGTCTTCGATGTGAACCGGGTGAACTTCGCTGTCACGGCAACGAACGACCCCACCGGTGTTTGGTTCATATACAGAGTAATCGCGGCACAAAACCTTGGAAGTACGCTTAGCTCGCGTACCCTTCCAGACCAACCATACATCGGCTACAGCACGGACAAATTCCTCATCACCGCCAACGACTTTACCTTCGACCCCACCTTCACAGTGCCTCTTTTCGATGGATCGCAGTACTGGATTCTAAACAAGGCCGAGATGCTTTCGGGGTGCACCGCACCGACACCGTGCCCCATGGGTAGGAATATCGACGCCGTGACCAACGACGCGACAATTAATCCTGTCACAACCAACGGACACTTCGCGATACGGCCAGCCCAGCACCTGAGCCCAACGCCCACCCTTACCGGCGACACGAAGCCCACCGCTTACTTGGCTGAGAACTGCCTGACCGTGTCGCCACTGGTTCTCGTCAACACGTGCCCCACATCACCGACGACTATGGGGGGTATCAACGTATACACGATACATGGTACACCTCCAGCCCCCACCAGTGTCGTAATTACCACAGTTCCCATCGCACAAACTGAATTCCCGGACAACGCGGATCAACCAGGCACGACGGCGAAGCTCGATACCAACGACAACCGGATCCTGAGCGTCGTCTGGAGAAACGGCCTTCTGTGGACCGCCCTGAACGACGGCTCCTCTACCGGAGGATGTCCACAGGCTTCATGCGCCCGCCTCGACCAAATAAACACCAACACCTTCGCAGCACTTCAGGACTTCGATCTCACCAGCGCGACGGGGGCAGCCGTCTTCTATCCGGCGCTCAGCACGGATTCCAGCAATAACCTAGTCGTGCTCTACGGGTCTTCTAGCTCGACCCAGTTTCCCGATCTCGAAGTGACTGGACAGCTCACGACCATGCCAATCGAAACTCTCTCCAAGGCAGTCGTATTGGTTGCCGGCACGGCAGCAGACCTCAGCGGCCGCTGGGGAGACTACTTCTGGGCGGCAACAGACCCCAGCACACCGAGCACCTTCTGGGTCTCAGGAGAATTCCGGACGATCAGCCTCTTCCAGGGCTGGTCAACGCAGGTCGGAGAAATATCATTCACCTCATCCACCTAAGCTGAGTGAAAGTCTCACTCAGCGCCCTCTCTTTCTTTATGACATCAAGGGAAATACGATCAGTTCGGCCAGCATAGAAAACCGGTGCAGGGAAACGTCCGTTTCGCGCAAGGGTTCTGGGAAGTCGTTAGTCAGGTGGATGAGCGAAAGAATAGCATCTGGAGCCCTAAAGCGTCTGTAGAAACTCTCTCGGCTTCAAAATCTCGATTCCTCTGTACTTCTTCACCGCCAGAAGATGGTGGTCGCCGCTTACAATGATTCTCGCCCTTGCAGCAAGTGCGCATTCCAGAACACGGTCGTCGGCCGGGTCTTCCTTGATCACGTGAACCGATTGTCTCGGCCGCACAAGTCTAACCGACCTTACGACGCTGGTCAGCGCTGCCTCTGGGGTTACCCCTGCTCCTCGGAGTATCCTATCGATTCTTGGGTAGGTTAGAACCTTGGCCAACTCGCGCAGGAGTTGATGTGACAAGCATACGCTGATTTCCTTCCTTTCTATCAGCGGAACGAACGCTTCAGACAGGGTCTTGCTGAGTAGGATTGACAACCACACATTTGTGTCAAGGACTACTTTCTTGCCCATCTAATGGCCTCGTCAACCAGAGCATCAACATCCATCCTCTCCTTTCTGGCTTCCTTGGTCAATTTCTTGCTGAGTTCTCCGAGGGAAAGCTCTTCCATTTTCTTTATCAAGATCTCGTTCCCTTCCACGGCGACGAGTAGCTTCTTGCCAGGCACGATTCCGAACTGCGTGCGCACATCCTTTGGAATCACTATCTGGCCCTTGGTCGAGACCTTGACTACGCCTTCCGCCTTCATGATTGTTATTATGTCTTGTCAAACACTTAAAGTTTTACTTTTCTTACTTCGCTGAGTTAAAAGATGGCATCCCCGGATTATCGGCATTCTCCACTTGCAATCTACACCATCTCAATCCACCGGAACCATTCGAATGGAGGGTTCTGCTCCGGATGCGAGATACAGAAGCGTTCCATGCCGAATGGAGGTCGTGTAACGTGCCGCCGAAGGAAAGAAACGCTTCGGATATCTCTTGGAAGACCCACAGATCGGCATAGGCGCGATAAAGTCTACAGAGGTTCTCGTATCATCTCGGCCATACTGAAGCAGTAAATATTCAATTCCTACTTTCTAACCCTGGTGCTAATCCCTTTTGGTGAACTGCCCTGATGATGCGTCGAAGGCTCGAGGCTTGCCATCAGTGAAGACACTTTCGGCCAAATTAGCCATGGAGAACCTCATTGCAGCGGCCAGAATCGGCATCAATTGCTTTCCCTTCTCTGTGAGAGTATATTCGATCCGAACAGGTTCAACAGAGACAACACTCTTCTTGAGAATTGAAGCGCGCTGAAGTTCCTTCAGCCTAACTGAGAGTATTTTTGAGTTTATGCCCTTAGCTCTTTCCTGAAGTTGACTGAATTCCGAGCTTACTAGCCCTTTCTGCGGCACTGGCAGCCGGCTTCCCGGAGAAAGCCTTATCTATGTATGTGCACCCATACACACAGCATCCATGACGACCAAGAACATATCGATTACCGATGAGGCATATGAGGCGCTTAGACGGGAGAAAAGAAAGGAGGAGAGCTTCACAGAAACGATTCTCCGTTTGACCCAGTCACGAGGCAAGCTTTCGGATTCCTTCGGTAGCTGGAAACTATCGGATGAAGAAGAGGCGAAGATCAAGCGCGAACTTTCGAAGGGATGGAAACTGGCACAGGAGAGGATACTCGATGAAGTGCCTCGACACTGACTTCCTTGTAGCGGTGTTGAGGGGCCAGCCGGAAGCAAGGGAGAAAATGAGGGAGCTAGACTCCGAAGGCAGGCACGCAACTACTACGGTCAACTGCTTCGAATTGTTCTACGGGGCCTTCATGTCGCGAGAAAAACGCAGCAATGTCGAAAGAGTGGAGAATCTGCTTCAGCGACTCGAGATTCTTACATTCGAGTTGGAGGCATCCCGGAGAGCGGGAGAAGCTTTGGCCACCCTCTCTGCCAAAGGCGAGGCCGTCGACTTCAGGGATGCGATGGTCGCGGCGGTGGCAGGGTCGAGGAACTTGCCGCTCGTCTCGAGAAACCGGCAGCACTTCTCTCGGTTC
>VBPP01000116.1:0-1767 GCA_005877365.1 Nitrososphaerota archaeon | reverse complement strand
TGGGTTGGTGCCGATGATGGTCGAAGCGATAGCCAAGGGAAAGGCGGCAGCAGCAAGCTAGGAAGAAGTCGAAGCGATAAGAGGCAAAACTGGGTCGCGGGAGGAAGGTTGGAGAATAGGAGTCAACATTTCTTGTCTTCGTCGCTGGTCAAGTGCTCTGGGCTCCATTTATCAACGCCCGTGGCCAGTGGGATTGTCACCGCAGAGGCGGCTCCTCAACACCGATACGCTCTCTAGCAGGATAATCTCATCAGGAAGCGTTTCGGGGGAACGGCGCGAAGCCGCCACTACCTCCGCAGGACGACTGGTTCGAGGTCGGTCAGAATCGTGCACACGAGGTCTCTGTCGGATTCGGGGCTCGAGCTCAATCCCTACTCTTCTTCTTTCCAGAGGAAGGCCTTCTGCGAGATGCGATCCAGCTGTCGATGATTTCGTTGAGCCATCGTTCCCTTTCTCTCTTGGGAGAAGCGAGCTTGGCTTTGAGGTAAGCACGCGCCTCCTCATATTCCAGCGGAGTCATGACCAACTACCTATCTACCCTAAAGACGGATTTAAGGACATACCAAAATCGGCCCCCGGCGGTCTGAGAATAGCGCTTTGGTGGTCGAGGTCGTTGAATTCGGGGAGCAGAAGCTTGTGGTGAAGTGATCAAGCTCATGGGTCATGGAATGAAGTTCAAAGATTGGTCTCGGTGTTGTGGCAAGCGATATTTAATTAGCTCCTAGGATTCTTCCTAAACTCAACGAGGACGAGATAAGGATGGGTATCAATGAGGTTAAGGTTGTTATTCATGGTCCCAAAGGGAGCAGAAGATGCAGTCTCCTCGCTGACACGGGTTTCAGTTACACCTGGATAGAAGCGCGGCTGTTGACGGAGCTTGGAATGAAACCGATTGGCTCTCAACTCTTCAAGACCACCGACAAGCGGCTTCTTGAGAGGCCCTCTGCCGATGTGCTGATCGAGTATGACAGCGCGAAGCGCTACTGCCCTGTAGCTTTCGCCGAAAAGGGAGACGCGAACGTGCTCGGTGCGACGGCCATGGAAATCATCGGCTTGGGGATAGACCCGTCCACTCGAGAAGTCAGGAAGGTCACTGCTCCCGCTTTCCTGGTCGATCTAGCCCTGCGCAGGAAACCTTGAAGGGCGATTGACAGTGAAGAAGGTATCCAAGAAGAAGAAGTCTGAACTTGGGCTCATCGCGGCGCTGACGCTCGACGCGACACTAGCCGCAGAAGAGAAGCTTTCAAAGCTTGCTGGGAGGAGAAGGGATTCCGCTCATGCTCCAGCAGGATCTCGCAGAGAGTAGCGCCGACAGGTACGGCTTTGGGTTCAAAGCTCACTCATACCTGAGGATTAGACTGGCTCAGCCGGAACCTCAGGTAGATCGCTGGCTTAACGCCGTAGCGGTTCTCGCATCACTCTTCGTCCTCACTGATGTTCCAATGATATGGCTATCCCCAGCCTTGGGATTCTACTTTGACTTGCTCGGTCTGGCCCTTTCGTTTCTGGACTTCTTTTGCTTCTTTTACTTGTCGAAGGTCGCCTAAACGGGTTGGGAAATAGCATCAAGTCGCGCGTTTGAGGTTGGGCGACTGCTGACCGGTCAAAGAAACGCCGACTCTGCCTAACTCCTGAAGAGTTGTGTGAGTCCGACCTGCGGTCCCTGATTAGATAAGAGCATCAATCGGTCGGGAACTTACCTTAGGTAAGTATCTTAGATAAGGGCCTAGTCCCATATAAGGAATAGACTAGTGGCGGGAAGCCCTA
>VBPP01000187.1:5073-6844 GCA_005877365.1 Nitrososphaerota archaeon | reverse complement strand
GACTAATGCTACGACAGGGATTGCGATTGCTACTGATCGCTTCATCATCTTTCACCTCAGACTTGAGACCCCAGCTTCCGTAGTCCATCCAATTTCTTGAACACGCTAGATATTCCTTATCGAGTCTGAATCCGAATTCCGAATAGCCGTTGCCTCCATCAGCGCCCACACCTGTACAGTCAGTAGGGCAACCAGTAAGAACCAACTTGCATCAAATCCGAAAAGCCCGGCTTGCAAACAGGTTATCCATACCCGGACAAAGTGTAGCATTTCAACGTCCTTCTTTTCTCACCTCATCGAAAGGCGCTTGAATCTACTCTGGAGAAACATTTCGGAGATACGCATCTTAGGTAGGTACAAGAGAACTGTGCCCTCGGTGGCTTAGAAACCGACGCATAGACATGATATCTCCTCGACCTCAAGTCATCCTGCCTCCTCGAGAGAAGACCTTTGAAGTACTGTGGGGGCACTATCCGAGAAGTCAGCTAATCCCAATGGGGGACGTAGTGATGAAGGCGAGAGGGCTCGCCGGGTTGATTCGTAGCTTCCCAGCAATCTTGAGAAAGAAGAAAGGAGAAAGTAGGCAAGAGTGAAGATGATTTCTATTCACTTGCGGGGAAAGCGTCCGAGCCTTCGCCACGCTAACAACCGAACTCAGTGTGTCGCACGCCTCAGGATCTAGGACCATAGATTGTGTAGTCTCAAAGCGTAGCCGTGAAGGAATCGAGTCGCCCGATGACTGCTGCGCGGATCGCAAAAAAACCAGTATCAGGCAACCTCGAAGGATGCACGAGAATTACTTTGAAGCCGGATCTTTCCGGCAACTTAAATACTTCAGAGAAGCTGATACTTTCAATTGCTTCAGCCTGTTACACTTGGCGAAGAGGCAATTCAGTTCGTTGACGACTGGTGCGCTAACAGAGGAAGGGTCACGATATGATTGAACCTTCCACCCTCCTGCTAGCGGTTGGATGTGGCGATCCGTCGGTGTCGTGCGGGGATACCGCATGGTTCCTGACCTCGGCTGCCCTTGTACTAATCATGACCCCGGCCCTGGGATTCTTTTACGGTGGTTTCGTTGGAAGGAAGAACGCGCTAGCTACAATCGGTCAGAGCTTCGTGGTGCTCTGCCTGATAAGCGTACAGTGGGTACTCTACGGCTACAGCTTAGCCTTCGGGCCGGATTGGGGTGGCCACGGGCTGATCGGTACCCTAGAATGGGCCGGTCTCAGTGGGGTAGGCTACGCGCCCAACCCCGCCTACGGGGCCACAGTGCCGCACCTGGCATACATGATATTCCAGGCGATGTTCGCGATCATCACGCCAGCACTGATAACGGGGTCGTTCGTAGGTCGACTGAAGTTTAGCTCGTTCATCGTTTTCACGTTGGCCTGGGCCACGTTCGTCTACGACCCAATCGCCCACTGGGTCTGGGGTGCCGTAGGCGCCGGAGGGTGGCTGCACAACCTGGGTGTCCTCGACTTCGCGGGAGGAAGCGTGATTCACATCAATTCGGGCATAGCCGCTCTGACAGCGGCTTTCGTCATCGGGCCGCGATTAGGCTACAAGAGAACGCAGGGCGAAGCGCATGACACTACGTACATCGTCCTCGGAGCCGCGTTTCTATGGTTCGGCTGGTTCGGGTTCAACGCTGGAAGCGCGGTCATAGCAGGCACCCTGGCCACCAGCGCTTTTGTCGTGACCAACACAGCAACGGCGATAGCCGCGCTGAGCTGGATGGGAATGAGTTGGATTTTTACCGGCAAACCGA
>VBPP01000187.1:0-4877 GCA_005877365.1 Nitrososphaerota archaeon | reverse complement strand
AATCCTGCACAACTGGGGATACAACTGATAGACATAGGGGCGGTTTGGGGCTACTCGTTCCTCGCGACAGGCCTAATCCTCTTGGCGATCAAGAAGACAATTGGTCTGAGAGTATCCGCAAAGCAGGAAGAAGAGGGATTGGATGCGACGCAGCACGGCGAGAAGGCTTACTCCGAGGAGGTCCAGTCGCGACTTACAACGCAAACGTCAGCAAAGCTGGAACTGGTCGTGAAGGATTCCGATAGAGAGATCATCGTCGAAATGATCCGAAAGAGACAGTCGCTGCAAGTAGACCTGTCTACCGGCGCGATCACAACCACCGAGAAAGAACAGAAGGACCGGGATGCGGAAGAAGATTGAAGTGGGGGTCGAGAGTTTCTCGCCCCGTCCCGCAACCGACCTCGAGGACTTCGGTTCCTCGGAAGGCTTCACAGCTCGGGGTTAAATAGAGAACCCGAGAATGCCGACTGTCGGTAAAGATGAGCGGCCCAGGAGCGGTCTCGACGGGCTTGAAAAAGGCGGGAGGCCTCTCCTTCATCGCTGTGGCGCTTCTGCAAATTCTTTCGATTCCTCTGTCACTGGCCACCGCGGCCGTTCTGCTTCCGAGCTCGACCCTGGCGGGGATACAGGCGCTGCAGGGACTGACCATCACATACGGAACCTGGGTCGGGACGCTGATAGCGCAAGAACTTTTTGCCGTTGTGGGGTTTGGCTCCCTGTACTTCGTTCTGAGGGGCACGAGACAGCTCGGCGCGGTCGCAGGAGTGCTGTTGATCATGTTCTCTATCGGAGTCGCGCTCGCTGC
Organism: Nitrososphaerota archaeon; assembly: GCA_005877365.1. Lineage (GTDB taxonomy): Archaea > Thermoproteota > Nitrososphaeria > Nitrososphaerales > Gagatemarchaeaceae > TA-13. The sequence continues at coordinate 4,072 of VBPP01000187.1, read as the reverse complement.
GGACTTCCCGCTGCGTTACGTCCAAATTAATCTCGCCACCGAGTATGCAGCTGCAACGTCGGACCTCCAGAGGAGCGGTATTGCGGCTGCGTATCAGCTGGCGCTCGACACCAGCAACATTGCCTCGCTGATGGAGAGCGTCATAGCCGGGCTTGGCTTCCTCCTCATCGGTTATACGATGTTCGAGGACAGGTTTCTGTTCGGCCGCCCTACATCATACCTCGCCCTCCTGGGCGGCGTGTTGTTCATAGCAGCACTGCCTGCCTCCGCAAGCCCTGCGGCATTCGGGGTGCTTTTCATCGTCTCTTCGGTTGTGTTGGCGGCATTCGAGGCGCTTGTAGGGCGACGGCTCTATCGCTTGTAGCGATACAACGTCGAAAGAACGCTCAGTGTCTGCCGAGTCGAAGCCGAATTACGTCCGCGCATGAAATCCACAGTTAATCGAAAACTCTTGTCGCACCCATCGGCTGACCTAACACAAGCCTGTGGTAGTCACTACTCGCCGATCTTTCCTTCCTTCATGCCGCGGCGTTGCGACGACAAACCCGTCGTCTCCCTTAATTCTGTCCATTTAACGGCCTCTTGTTCCTTGGTTAGTTGGCGCAGGCTAGCGGTCCCCACCGCCTTCGTTGTCATAATTGTCAGCTTCGCCGTCAACAGCATAATCACCAGGTATCTCGTTTCTGGTAACCTCGTCGGCCCTCTCCCACTGACGATAATCAGGTTCCTGAGCGGGTTGGCGACTCTCCATTTGATGACGACGGGTCTCTCGGGGAGATTCAAGAGGACAAGGGCTGGTCGGCGAGACCTGGTTGGGGCACTTTTCCTCGGGCTCTATGCCTTCGCCATCTCTTTCGGATACTTTTTCATACCTGCCGGCGCTGGAGCGCTCGTCTTCTACAGCATGGTCGTGATCACGATGAGCTCGTACTCTGTAATTAAGGATGGAGAGATGCTGTCTGGGCGCCTTCTTCTGGGACAGCTCCTCGGTATCCTGGGCATTATCACCGTGACGTTCGGCGGCATTGGCGCGGCTTCTGTGCAGGGGGTGGCCTTGATGGCCCTGACGGGGACGGCGTGGGGGCTCTATTCTGTGTACGGGAGAAAGTCTGCCAGCTACTTCGGCTACACCTACAACAGCTTTCTGTTCTTCGGGATAGCGAACGTCGTTGTGATTCTGGTCGCGACCCCGTTGACGGGGACCCAGCCGTGGACTGGTATCGCCATCCCGAGCCTGGCTATGGCGCTTTACATGGGGATGGTCAGCACGGCTCTTAGTTACGTGGTATGGAACAGCGTGCTGAAGAAGGTCAGAGCGTCCCAGGGCGGGCTGGCTCAATTGCTAGTGCCCGTATTGACTGCCGCCATGGGCGTAGTCCTCCTCGCGGAAAAAATTTCAGCGGCGCTGGTGGTCGGGGGTGCGCTGATTCTCGCAGGCATCTATGTCAACGGCTCCCGCGTGGTCGAGAGGCGAACATTGCAAACCTCGCGAAGTCGAGACCAGAAAGAGGAGAGGCCTTCACCGACCCAAGAACCCGGCAGAGTTCACGGCAACATCGGCTTTAGGGGTCGATTAGACGTTCGCCAGTGCAGAACAGGGTGTTCTGTAGCTTAGGCTTTAGTCCCCGGGCCGATATCCCTTGACCCATGCAGCGGACTTCAAGGGTTAGTTTCCGGTACAGGGAAGCGGCGATCTTCGTGATGGCAATCATGGGGGTAGCGGCCGGACTAGCAGCCTTTTCCTTTTCATCACCCGCGCTTGACGTCCCACCAGGCAGTGGGACAGCCCATGCGGTCGCGGAAGGCCTCGGTTCCTTCTCAAGTTACGTTCAGCTTCAGGACTTTATTGCGGCGAACGCCAGGAGCGCCCAGCAGTACAGTAGACGAGGGACTTGGTTCGGCCAACCTCCGATGGCGTTCGGAGGAGACGTCAAAACCCTCGTAACCCTCGCCGCCACATCCGCAGCAGCCCAGTCAACCCCTACCTTTACCGGCACCAACGTGCAGGTCCAGGGCGTGGACGAGCCCGACCGGGTGAAGACAGACGGAACGAACCTCTTCGTCTCGACGAGCAACGCCGTTACGATCCTGAAAGCATACCCGCCCAACTCCACATCGACCCTTTCGACCATAGCATTCCAGAACGCTATGGTCTTGGGAATGGAGATCTCTCGGGACCGCCTCATGGTAATCGATCAGCGAAGCACCAACACCACATACATCGACCTCTTGCTCTACGACACGTCAGTCCCCTCCTCGCCGAGACTGATGGGAAACACGAGTGTTGCGGGAGCCTATGTAGCGGCCCGCCTCGCTCAGGGTTACATCTACGCTGTAATCCAGCAGCCTTCCTACAGGTTCGATGACAAAGGCAACGCGACTGGTGTAATGCCGTTGGTGGCCGAGGATGGCGTCAGGAAGACCCTTCTACCCTCTTCAGTCTACTACACCCCCAACAGGGCGCAAATCAGCTACTACACGATGGTCACGAGTGTGAGCATGTCTACCGGGAAAGAGAGTACCCTCACGGTTCTCACCGGCCCATCATCGACAATCTACGTTTCCCCGTCAAACATCTACGTTGTCTATGCCAACTACCAGGAGTTCTACGCGGACAACATTCCGGGTGACATCTACACCGGCGGCGTCATATCTTCAACGAACCTCCAGCAGGGGCAGAACAGCACGATCTTCCGAGCCTCGTACTCTTCCGACGGCAACGTGACCGTGAAGGCGGTCGGCTCCGTCCCCGGAACGGTCCTCAACCAGTTCTCCCTGGACGAATACGACAACTACTTCAGGGTGGCCACGAGCCGCTTCGCCAAGATAGGAGGCGCCTACACGCGCAGCGATGACGTCTATGTGCTCGGCCGGGACATGAGTCAAGTATCGGCCGTCCGGAATATCGCGCCGGGAGAGAACATCTATGCGGTCCGTTTCGTAGGTGATATGGGCTACGTGGTTACGTTCGAGCAGATCGACCCGCTCTTCGCGATTTCCTTCAAGGACATCGCCAACCCGGTCGTTCTCAGCGCCCTGAAAGTCACTGGCTATTCAAACTACCTCCACCCATTGCCGGGTGGTTACCTGATCGGGGTCGGGAAGGAGGCAGTCCCGTCCTCGACCGGAAACTTCGCCTGGTATCTCGGCATGAAGCTCTCACTCTTCCGGGTCTTCGAGAACGGCACCTCGACCCAGGTCTCGAAGTACCTGATAGGCGACCGCGGGACGGAATCCCCCGTTCTCAACGATCACCTGGCGTTCACTTTCGACTCTTCGAGGAACATAACGGTGATCCCTGTCATGCTCGCGAAGGTGAGCGGGAACCAGACTTATGGCCCGAGCAGCCCTCCGCCGTATGGCGACATCGTCTGGCAGGGTGTCTACGTCTTCAAGGTGACCGGGGCGGGGTTCACCCTCCTCGGAAGAGTGTCCCAATACCCGCCGGGCAAGAGCTACGGAGACTCGCCGGTTAACAACCTGCAGATTGACAGGAGTGTCATCATAGGGAACTACCTCTACACGGTCTCGCAGGGTGAGGTAATGGTGAGCAGTCTCTCCTCATTCTCCACGGTGGCGACCGTTCAATTATCCGGAAGGTAGTCGCTCCACACGGAGGATTACAAGGGGGGTGAGGAACGCATAAGTTCGAGCCTCTCCACTGTATTCATATGAGACGGTCTCGTAAACCAGAGGGAATAGCGATTATCCTCTTCGGATTCTACCTATTGTACTCGTCGCTCACAGCTCGGTGGGCTGAAACTCCACCAATCTACGAGTTGATACTTTCGTTCTACTTTCCTCTGGCTATGGGTTCTATATCGATAGGGTTCGGCTTTTTCATTCTACTCACCAGAAGGTGACTATTCGAGAATTGAAGAGGCTTAACATCTCCCCGAGAGCCTCCGCTCTGGCGGGGATAATCGGCCCCGTCGTCTTCGTGACCGTCTACACCGTCTTCGGGCTGGCGACGCCGGGCTATTCGCCGCTAACTCAGGTGATAAGCAATCTCGAGTTGGCGCCTTACGGCTGGATACAGCAGCTCAATTTCCTGCTGTGCGGAACTCTGATC
>VBPP01000186.1 GCA_005877365.1 Nitrososphaerota archaeon | reverse complement strand
AGCGAGTGTCTCGATCAACAGCGGCATTCAGGTAGACTACGGCGATCGCCGGTACCTCCTCGACCCGAGAGATTCCGTCCCATCTGATTACACATTCGTTTCGCATGCCCACATCGACCACGTCCACCGCCCGAAGAGGGGAGCGAAGGTTCTGGCCTCGAGGGAGACGACCGACCTTGCGTATGCGAGGGGATACGACCTGGGGGAGACGGTCGACCAGCTGGACAGCATCGACCTGCTCGACTCCGGGCACATCCTCGGATCGCGGGCGTTGAGGATAGGCGACGAGGTCCTCTACACAGGGGACGCGGCCGGGCGTGAACGCGCATTTCTCGGCAGGTGCCGAACGAGAAGGGCCAGGATCTTGATAACAGAGACGACCTACGGTAGCCCTGAGTACGTCTTCCCCTCGACCGCGAAGCTCGTAAAGGAAGTCAATACCCTCATCAGTGAGACGTTTGACAAGGGGAAGCCCGTCATCCTGATGGGCTACCCTCTCGGAAAAGCACAGCTACTCTGTTACTACTTCTCGGCGTGGGGTCCTCTCTACCTTCACGAGAGTGTCGCGAGGATGAACGAGGTCCACCGGAAATACGGCATCGAGCTGAAGAGGGGGAAGACTGTCGACCCGGCGAGTTCCGGAGAGGGGGACTTCTCTGCGGGGCCTTGGCTCATGGTCACCCCATTAATGCGCGGCTCGAGCAGGTTCCTCTCCAGCCTCAAGCGACGGTACGGGGCTGTCATCGTGGCTTTCAGCGGGTGGGCGACCGACCCTGGGTACGGCCAGTACCTCGGTGCCGACTACGCCTTCCCCATGAGCGACCACTGCGACTACAAGGAGTTGTTGAGGCTGGTCCAAGAGGTCGCACCGGAGATCGTCTACACCACTCACGGCCACGCCCAGGAATTCGCGCGCGACCTGAAGCGGCTTGGTTTCACGGCGAGGTCTCTCGCGTCTTACCAGAGCTCCCTCTACGATTATCTTCGGGAAGCCTAGCCCGCCTCGCCTCGCCAAGACTGGTCGCGGACCCTTCGGATAAATAGCCAACCCAGTGGCAGGCGAGTGCAGCTTGGAGACCGAGGCGAAGGTTGCGAGAGGGGCGGCTGCCATTTACGCGGCGAGCATCTTCTCCCTCCTTCTCAACACTGCCTACTTCGTGATCCTCACGAACTACATCTCTGTCAATGAGGTCGGCCTTGTTTCTCTCCTAAATGTGCTGGTGATTGGCACCTCCACTCTGGCCACCCTCGCCCTTCCCCTCGTCGGGTCGGGAATAACAGCCACGCCGCCAGCGGTGACCAGGTTCCTATCACAGTACATCCAGAGCGGGGAGGGTTCGGCGCGCAAGCTCTACTTCCTCTCCGTGGGGATCTGCGCAGCCGCCTCATCCGCCGCGGCGGTCATTCTCTCGAATCCTTCTGTAGCTGCATCGTTCGCGGCCCCCCTGAGTCCGAAACCGTTCGTCTACGCAGCCCTCGACTCCGTTGCCTACTCCTTCGCCCAGCTTGGTGTCTACTCTCTCGTCGGGGCGGGGCGAGCGCCTCTGGCCGGTAAGCTCCTCATTGCGTCGAGTGCTCTGCGGTATGCCGTCGCTGGACTCCTCGTGTTTCTTGGGTATGCTGTCAGCGGCGTCTTCATAGGTTTCACCATCGGCGACTTTGTCCTCGCTGCGACTTCTACTCCCTTGGCGGCGAGGATGGTGCTCGCCTCGAAGGATGCGCCCTTCAGCGTCAGACAGGTGGCGGCCTACATGGCCTCGGTCATGATTGCCGCATTCGCGGGATTCGGGGTTACCCAGGTTGACAAACTCCTCGCATTCTTCCAGCAGGGGCTCGGCAACCTCGGTGTGTACAATGTCGCGACTGTCGGGGCGGCAGTCGCCTCGTTTGCCCCTACCGCTGTCACGAACGTTCTGGTTCCGACGCTGGGTTCCCTGAGACCCGACGAGGGGGCGCGCCGGAGGGAGTTGATGAGGAATTACACTCGGTATATCATTTTCATAGCGGCGCCCATGGGCGCCGGGTTGGCAGCAGTCTCTCCCTTCCTGCTGCAGCTCTTTGGAAGGGAGTACCTCAGCGCCGCGCCTCTCCTCACCGTCATCTCCGTCTCGGTAGCCTTTACCTCCGTCGGTGCAGTCTATTCATCAGACCTCCTTATCGGGGCGCGGATTTACCTCTTCTCAGTTGCAAATATCGTCGGGCTGGTCGCGCTCGTCACTCTCGCCCTGGTTCTTGTGCCCCTGTTCGGGCTCCTCGGGATTACGATCGCCCGGGGTGCGATGCTCGTCCTGGCGATGACCACCCTCGCCTACTTCGTCCGTGGTCAGGGCGACCTCGTCCTCGACGGCCGAGGATATCTGAAGTCGAGTGCGGCTTCCGTTGTCATGGGTGTCGCGGTCTACGGGTTCCTCGACGCTCTGACTACGGTGCTTCCCCTGGGGAGAGGTGCGACCGCTCTCGCCTCCCTTGCCTCGATCCTCTTAGGGTTCGTCCTTTACCTCGTCCTCATGAAGTACCTAGGAGGGTTCGGACCGAGTGACCTCGAATTTCTCCGAGAGCTGCTGCCGAGGAGACTGTCGTGGGTGGTCGAGCTGGCGAAGAAGCTGCTGTGAACTACCCCTTGATCGGTACTCTAGCTGACGCTGAGGTAGATGGGCCTCCCGTCCAGCTCGTCTTCGAACCAATCATCATCTCTGCGACCCTTCTGGGTCGAGAGTTGAATCTCCCTCGCCCTCACCAGGAATGATAGCTCCTTCTTGAGCGGGGTCAGCAGCGCGATTTCGTCCTCCTGGAGACCTGCGACGCTCGCCCTCTTCAGAAGGTCGGTGGGGGAGAATCCCCTTGCCTTCCTCAGTGCCTGGAGGCGTCTTGCGACATCTCTCTCCAGCCCCTCGGCCACAAGCCTTTCGTCCCTTGTCCTCTCGATCGCTACGAAGACTCCCTCCTTCTCGACTGCTTCGAAGTTTTCGTCCTTGTCAAACTTCAGGTCGAAGGCAGACAGGGGAACCTCCACGGGACCGGAGGGGATTCGGAGCTTCACGCCACTACCCGCGAGATAAGTACGCCAAGCATCCACGCCCCGAAGAGTTTTGAGGGTCTGGAGCACATCCCTCGTCTTCTCCTTGAACGCAGCGCCCACCCTCGCAGGATTTGGAACGAGCATGAACGTCACTGGAAACTCCTCCGGACTCGTGGTGACCCGCACCACCTTCACGTTGCAGAGGGTTGAGACGAGTGCCTTGGTCGAGCTCAGCTCCCCCGCTGTCCTCTTCGGAGCAAGAACATACATCGCTCTCAGTGGCCACCTCCTCTTCAACTTGGCCTTCACCCTCGCGGAGTTGCAGCCGTTCTCAACGAGGATGGCCGCGGCGACCGTCTCCTCGAGCTTCTTCTCTCTCCGGAGCGGCTCTCCCCTGCCATATCCGTTGACCAAGAGCGGGATTTTCCATGACCCCTTTCCGGCGAAGACCTCCTGGTGGAGGTATTCCGTCAGGTAAGGGCTGACCGGATGAAGCAGAAGGTCGACCCTTTCTAGGACGTGCCCGAGCGTCGCAAAGATGGCGAGTCTCCGCTCTCTCGTCTCGGCGGAGTCGTCCCAGAGTTCCCCTCTGGTCATTCGCACGTAGTTCTGGCTGAGCGTCTCGATGACGAACTGCTCTATCGCCTTGCAGGCCTCGTTGTACCTTCCTTCCCGATATCCAGCGTGTACCTCTTTCTCCACCCCCGCGAGGACGGAAAGAATCCATCTGTCGACGCGGCTGAGACGCCTGCTCCTTCTCGCCCAGGCTAGAGTATGACGCTGGGGGACGTATCTGTCTAGAGGTCCGTTCTGCGTGAGGTAGACGTGAATGTGGTAA
>VBPP01000357.1 GCA_005877365.1 Nitrososphaerota archaeon | reverse complement strand
GCCGCTGACGACGCTTATTTTGAGCGGCATCGGGGCATCGGTAATCATAACCAGAGGGGCAATCTTTCAGGAACTGAAACAGGATTACGTTCTAACCGCGAGAGCAAAGGGTCTTTCAGAAACGCAGGTGTTGTTCAGACATGTTCTGAGAAACTCGCTCCTCCCGCTGATCACCTTCACGGCCCTAAATTTCGGCTACATCTTGGCAGGCGCGATACTCGTCGAGATCGTCTTCTCTTGGAATGGGCATTTTGCTTACGCGCGTCTTGATCCCAGGATAAGGAGGTAATCGCTGTGCTCAGCCTTCGATTCTTCGTCCGAAGATTCTCGAGACAAAAGGGAGGGCTGCTTGGTCTAACAATTCTCCTTATCTTTGTCGCTTTCGCAGTCTATCCCCCTGCCTTCGCGAAATACGACCCCGCGGACCCCAAATCATACTTTGTCGGCCAAGCGGTGGCTCCGCCTTCCTGGTCTTCCTTCTTCCAAGGTTCTTCCCGTACTGGTTTCTACGGATCACTGGGAACTGATCAGCTTGGGAGAGACGTCTTCAGTCAACTCGTGTATGGCGCCCAGACACCGGTACTGATTACGTTTCTCTCTTCTGCTGCGAGTGTACTCATTGGACTTCTGATCGGCCTCCTAGCGGGATATTTCGGGGGGAGGAGTGATGAGCTACTCATGAGAACGGCAGACGTAGTTCTTACGATTCCCCTGCTTCCGTTGTTGATAATTCTGGTCAGCGTAAATTCAAACTACTTGCTTGACCTGACGGTTCTGATCGTTCTTGCCTGGTGGGCTTGGACCGCAAGACTGGTGAGGTCGCAAGTCCTCAGTACCAAGGAGCGAGCATTCGTCGACGCTGCCAGGGTCCTTGGGGTGAGAAATTTCACGATCGTTCGACGACACATCCTGCCGAACGTCGTATCTCTCGTGTTCGCGACGGCAACCATCGGGGTCGCGTACGCAGTAATCACGCAAGCGTCCCTGAGTTTTCTTGGGCTTGAGAATTCCGCGAGGGGCAGCTGGGGGACGATGCTTTTCTATGCACTGAAGTTCGCTTCCTTCTCAACCGGTGCATGGTGGTTGGTCCTGCCTCCAGGGATTTGCCTCTCTCTCCTCGTTCTCTCAGTATTTCTTGTTGGAAACGCAATCGAATCTGTGATCGACCAAATTGGGACGTGAATCGTAACGATGGCTCCGCTATGCAACGCCGGAAGACCTTTGCGATCGCCGGTGAGAGCGGGTGCGGTAAGACCACCCTCGGATTGTCGATCGCACAACTGCTTCCCTCGAACGCGAGAATCAGAGGCGGCAAGATAGTCTTCGACGGAGTGGACCTGCTACAGATGCGGGAAGATGACTTCAGAAGAAGGATTCGTTGGAAGAAGATCTCGATGGTCTTTCAGGGCTCAATGAGTGCGTTCAACCCCGTGATAAGGGTGGGAGATCAG
>VBPP01000185.1 GCA_005877365.1 Nitrososphaerota archaeon | reverse complement strand
TTGCCGGGTGTCTGACTTCACCGTCACTCATTCATGAGGAGGGGGAAACCTGATGGTCGGGTCAGGGTTGGCGCGTAATTGCAATGTGTCTATTCTGTAGTCATACGAAGCAACAAGGTCGGGGACACAAAATCCCAGTGCGCGATCATACGCAATGGGCTGGGCATCAACCATGTCGGGTCTTCGGTATCTCGCCTAACCTACTCAAGAAATACCACACCGTATTCATTAACCAATTCGTCCAGCTTCTCGGCCATCTCCCTCTCCGTCTTCCTGAAGAGCGCCCTCCCTCCCGACATCTTTGCAGATGCCAGCACGTATGAATCCGTCAGGGCCAACCCAAATCTTCCCTTGATGTCTCCGGCCATGATGGCGAGCTCGAGTGATGGTTCCGGAATGGAGTTGTTTGGAGCCTTGTAAAGCCATTCGACGAGCTTTCTGGCCCTCTGTTCAGGTCTTTTGAGACCTAGCTTATCGTATATCCGAGAGGATACGTAATATGTTTCAGCCAGGACTTCATGAGGTACGAATGCAAGAATTCGTCCTTCAGCGATATTTCTGAAGACCGCCTCGGCTTCCCTGTGTAAGTCTCCGTTGAGGTCTATGTACTCGGCAGCCACGCCCGTATCAAGAGAGAGAAAACTCAACTCTCCACGCCGAGAGCCCTAAGGAGCCTCGTTATCTTCTCCTCATCTTTTGCTTGTGAACTCAGTAAGGCTTCTTCAACGATCTTGCTTCCGACTTTCGCAAAGATGTCTGAGGGAGGTTCCGTGCCGGCCTGAATAACTACCTTCTTGTCCCCAAGAAGCTCGAGTTTCACCGTGTCGCCTGGCTTAAGACCCAGCTTATCTCTGATGTTCTTGGGTATGACCAGCTGACCCTTGGAAGACAGCTTAACCGTGGACATGCTAGCTGTACGAATCTGGTAATACTTAAGTCTTACCGACCTCGTAGATCACTTCTCTGTTGTGTCGGCCCCTGAGTTCATCACTTTACCTTGGGGACCCCAACGACCCCGACAGGCAGCTCCGCCGCAAGTGTGGCTCCGACATTCCCGTCGGCTATCTATCGCCCAACGCGCGGATGATGTCCCCGGCGGAGGCGCAATGAACCCTGTGGCCATGGTCGAGAAGCGAACCCCTGGATAGAATATCTTCTACACTTACCGACGCGATGCCTATGGTCATTATGTGACCGTTGGCGGCCACTAGCATGTCGTGCGACCAAGGGACTTCTAGAACCTCGGCGTGGTCGGCCTTTCTCGAGTCTATCAGGCCGATGGACTCTAACTGTTCGATGGCTGGCAGGCCGATGATGAACTCTGGCGGTTCGGTGGCTAGCCGGCCGATGACTAGCGGGTCGACGCACTCTAGCCGGCCGTTGACGCACTCTAGCCGGCCGATGAACTCTGGCGGGCCGATGATGAACTCTGGCGGGTCGATGGCGTCTAGCGGTTCGATGGCTAGCGGTTCGATGGCTAGCGGGTCGATGGACTTTATCTGGCCGATGATGTCTTCTAGCAGGTCGATGTAGAGGCGAGCCCTTTTGGCGCCGCTCCACGCCCACACGAAGATTCCTTCCGTGTCCGTCGACGCCAACGATTTCCAAACGGTGCTTCAAGGCCAGTTCGAACAACTGCCTGGAAACCGACCCAGCGGCGAGGCTCTTCCCGCGGTAGGCCAACTCCGCCTGCCTATCGATGATATCGTTCAAATCTGCGATGAGCGTGTTGGATGGGGAGTTCGTAGCGCTCGTAATCGCCGGATGGACAAATATGAAGGTCCGCCAGTTTATCCCTTTGCTCAGCCCGTTTTGTTTCTTGGCAGCCTCGGCAAGGCTGAGCAGGGCGTTAGCTTCGTTTTGCCGTGCCTTCAGATTCAGGTCGCGTGCGATAGACTCCGGAAAAGCGACGAGGTCGAATCGGTCGGAAGTTTCTTTGACAAAAACATCCAGCAGCTTGCTCGCCTCAAGTCTTTCGACTGCGGGACCCTCCGGCCTGAGCTTCTCGATGTCCCCGGACAGCGATCTAACCAGTTTGTTGTATTTCTCAGTGATGCCCTTTACGACGTCTCGGGACTCTTTGTTCAGGGCCATCGAGATCGAGTCGGATCCCTGGATTACAGCGACTAGCTGGCTCTTGCCGTTCCCACCCTCTATCTTCGCGAATCTGACTGGGACTCTTGTCAAGTGTCCATCCACGTTGTAGCGATCATCTCTGACTGTAAGTTCAGAATCGTCTCCGGCGTGATGTCGGGGAGCTCTTCCTTCTTGTAATCGAGGACTGCCGTCACCAACACCCGGAGTATGTTCAGATTCACTGCAGCCTTAACCCCCTGGTCGATCATCTTCCGGCACATCTTGTGGCCCATGTTCACGATGATGGCCTTCTGCTCGATGTCCACCCACCCCTCCTTCGGGTTCTCGGGTAGGTCGACGAACGCTATTCCGATAGTCTTATCCTTCGGCTTCTCCTCGCCGTGATTGTCACCCTGAGAGAGAGCACCATCTTCGCCTGAGGGCGTCTTGCCTGTCTCGGTGCCATCAGGTTTCGAAATTAGCGAATCGACACCTCCGACCCTCATCCATGGGTTGAACTTCTTGAAACCCTCCGAGAAGAGCAGCTTTGTGAAGGAGTTGGACAGGGCGTTTGTGCGAATCTGCGCCGCCTGCTCTTCTTCCATCGGGATTACCATCTCCTTCTTTCTTAGATGCTCGTACACCCCGGCGTGGGCTTTCTCAATGACCGAGTGGACCAGATGATTAGCCTTGAATTCGAGCTTGTTGAGACTGAGGTATTCGCTCAGGGGGTCGGCGAGCAAGACGGCATACACGATATCCCTCGCTTCCGTCTTGAGCTGATACTGCCAAGGAAAGTCATATTTCTTCACGAACTTCCCGAACACAATGGCGTTCAGACCAACCAGGTCTGACTCGAGCTTCTCTTTGGTGATAATCACCTCGACTTCGAAATTGGCTCCCTTGACCTCGAATTCTATCTTCTCAGACGAGGAGACCTTCGGCTTCCAAGCCTTTACACGTTCTCCTTCGAGGTGAATTGACTTGGACTTGCCAATTAGGATCTGGTTGAACCACTTGACTATCCACTTCTCAGCGTTCAACTTCAGCTCTTCAAAGTCTTGTTGGTTCATCTTCACTTGATACAAAGTTCCCTTGGACTTGAGCTCCGGCTTGATTTCGTCGAAAACCAGATCATCGTACCCTTGTTCTATGTGTTCCCTCTTGATTACGCTGGCGAAGGCCCCATCGGGACCACGCGTCTGTGTGATTATCTCGGCTTCAGGGCTCGCTGCAAGATAGATTTTCGACCCGACCCCGGCGAATCCTATCCCCTGTCCCTTCTTCTTAGAAGAGAGGGCGACCGTGTGGTAGTTCTCGAAGCCCTCCTTCGACATCCCTCCTCCGTTGTCCAAGAGGGAGAACTCTCGTTTTTTGTTATCGAGGGAGATTTCGATCTTCGACGCGTCGATATCGATTGAATTTGAGATGCCTTCGATGAGCGCCACTTCAGGGGGAGAGCATGGATACGCATCGAGGAAGTTCTCCAGGGCGTGAAGGAGGTTCACTCTCAGTGGCTGGGGCATCTTCAGGTTTCCTCGAAATCGGAAGGATGTTGCCCTACTCCTGCATCTTTCACGAGAATAGCGGGCTCTTTTTCTCGTCTGCTTTCGAGTAGAACGACGGCTGCCAAGGACAGAACGAGAGTGCTGGCCACTGCGGCCGCTGGAGTGCTCAGTCGAGGGCGGGTGCTAAATCTTTGCAAAGTACCGAAACAACTTAATCAGCCCGTCCGCTCGTATCACCTAACGCGCGGATGATAGCCCAACGGGGAGAATGAACCCTGGGTATGGAAACGTTTGTGCTTAATTAGCTTGACAACTTCTTCTATCATGTTTGAGTGCATCTCCAGCAACCTTCCGCTGGAGATACTTGGAATCTGGCTCCTTCTGACCGGCGTAATCGGCTTCTTCGCGATGGGCATCGACAAGGCTAGGGCGACATATGGCGAGTGGAGAATAAGCGAGAAGACGCTCTTCACCATGGCGCTGGTCGGCGGGTTCTGGGGCGTGGTCCTAGCCAGCGTGCTCTTTCACCACAAATCGTCGAAATTGAGCTTTCTGCTCGTGGCCTACGGAATCACCGCACTCTGGTTCTTTCTCCTATCCAGAATCGGCTTCCTGGGGTGTTTCCTTTCAAGCATCACTCCTAGTTGAGAGTGATGCCATTGATCCTCGATGCACGAGTGAGCGATTTGCTAAAAGCCTACGGAACAGGGCACTGGGACTACTTCTTTACCGATGAGCGCATAGTGAGAATAAAGATGCTCTCGGGCTTGGCTTACGCGACGATCGTGGTAATCTGGGCAGCCGTCGCAGCCGTACTATTCCCGTTCCCTATCGCGCCTTGGGACTAGACGAATTCGCTATTTCTTGTCAGCGTTTTCACTTCTATCATATTGATAGCGATCACCAGGAGAGCACTCTCTGACCGATCGAGACGAAAACTCTCCATTTTCACCTCAGAGCAACTCGCCAAGTCGTTCAAGCCAATCCCATGGTCGTCTGTTTCGTCTTTCAACCTGAAGGGGAGAAACCTCACGAAGAATAGATGGCACGAAGTGCAAGATGAGAGTGAAGAAATCTGACGTAGAAGCAATTCGACAGTACCTTGAAGCAAAGGCAGGTGGAGATAGAGGAAATTGAGTCTGTATTTCTTGACGTCCAATATTTCGGGCTAAGAGCTACCCTCCACGCATGGAAGAAGAAGGTGACAGTAGCCACGGAAGGGAACCGCCGCATTCATAGGATTCGTAGCGCCTCCGCTGGAGCATCGAAGCGCCTGAACACATGCGCGACGGGCACGCGAGAGTACGACTCAAAGCCCCACCTTGTAAACCACGTAATCCTCGAAGCCTGTAATTACTCTGACATAACCGGCTAGCATCTTGTCAACCTCTTCTTTGCCGGTATCCACCAGCAGCGGTCTGCCTTCGAGCGAAGCGAGTTTCTCTTTGCTCGCAACGACGATGATGTTCTCTCTCCCAACTCTCTTGATTATCTCGGGACTGACTTGCTGGTTACCGCGTCCGAAGATGTATCCCTGCTGCCCGATTACGGTTACGACAATCTTCGCCTTCCTCTTCCCATCCGCCAGAATGGTGAGTTCGCGTTCATTGACGTCCTTCGCTATTATTCGCCCGCCTAGAACTACATCTACACCGAGGAGCGTCTTTTCGAGTCCAAACTCGGCTACGATGTCTCTTGTTGTTGTGCCGGGCCCGTAGATATAGAGGCAGTCCTCCTGTGCGTTCTTCGCAAGATCAGCGGCCATTCCCTGAACCACTTGCTTTTGCGTCTGAATGCCGCCCGACTTTACGCTCTGCATGTAACGTCTTCCTTCGGGTATCCGTAAGTACCCGTACAACCGTGCTACGACAATCCCCTTCCTAAAAGAAGCCTCGTCGATATCCATTATTTCGGCCTCGACTACATTCCGAGTGGAGGTCTCGAGGAACGATACCGCAGCATCCCCCGCACTCTTGGCATTAAGCGCGAAGACGCCGGAGTACATCTTTACGCCAGCAGGAATTCCCAGCAGGGTCAATCCCCTGTCGCGCCCTATTGCGTTGTAGATGTCTCTCGCGGTGCCATCTCCGCCAGCAAAGAGGAGCAAATCCACTCCGAGATTCTTCATCTCCGCGGCGGCTCGCCGGGTGTCTTCGGAGCTCGTTTCTCCGCTCTTGATCGAGCCGATGACTGAAGGCCGAAAACCGCACTGCGTGGCTTCCTCTTCTCCCATTTCTTGGGGATAGGTGAAGAGTTGGATCTTCTCCCTTATTCTTGATATTACCCGCAGGGCGTCTTTAGCCCTTTGCGGAGCCTCTGGGGTCGCCCCCAGGAGTTTCGCTTCTTTCACAACGTCCCCTCCATCTGTGCCCTTCAGGCCTACGCGGCCACCCATGCCAGCGACCGGGTTTACAATGAGCCCAAGCTTTTTCTTGCCTGATATTTCAGAACTCTGCGACGCGTCAGGATTCATTCATTCTCTCGCTGTGGCTCTGCCCGGAACTTCTTCTGCATGGGCGAGGGTTTCGATTCTTTCTAGCGCCTGCTCTCTACGGTTGGCTTCGGAATGATGCCCTGTTGCCTCACTTTCTTCTTCAAGTACTGTCTCCAGGTCACGGCGATCCTCTCTGGCTCGTTGATGCTCGGGTTGATGACCTTGTGGACGACCTGATTATGCGGGGCATTTTTCACAAGTTCGGGATTCTCATACGCTTCCTTCGATATTTGGCGGAAGACGGCAACATATTCATCGATGTCGTCTTTGGAGTAGGACTCGCACGGCTCGAGCGTAAACGGTTCAGGGACGACCCATGGGTGGTGGCTGGTCCAGTAATGCTGCAGCCCAAAGTCAGCCATCCTGCGCAGTACGTCTTCGGTTCCGACGCCCGTGTCCTTCTGAAGTTTCTCCCAGCTGTAGCGCACCTGTTCGAGTCTCCTCCTTCCAGGAGCGTAGCGTACCACAACGCCGGGTATTTCGCTAAGTTTCTTCAGCATGTACTGGTTGTTTAGGACAGAACAGACCGCTGTCTCGTGCAGGCCCTGAGCCCCGTGCTGCATGATCCACGAGTAGGATTTCACCAGGCTCTGGGTGTTCCCCATGAACGACCTGACCTTCCCTATGCTATCGGGAGCATCGTAGTCCAGGTAGTACTTCTTACCCTGCTTATCGTACTCCACCCTCGGTATCGGGAGAAACTTCGCGAGCTCTCTGGCAACACCCAGTGCGCCCACTGCCCCTCCCATACTGCCGTGCGGAACAGAGAAAGTCTTGTGCAGGTTGAAGTGACAGAGGTCGAATCCTGCGTCCCTTGCCCTAGCGATACCGAGCATCCCGTTTGCGTTTGCCTGGTCGTAATAACAGAGAGCGCCCGCCTCGTGCGCTGCTTTGACAAACTGGTCTATCCTCGGATTGTATATCCCGGTATCCTCGGGGTTAGTTACGAAGATTGCAGCGGTCCTCTCCGAGAGTGCCGCCTTGAATGCTTCGAGGTCCACGTACCCATCCTCGTTTGGCATGAGCGTCACGACCTTGAATCCGGCTGTGGCAGGCCCAGCCGCGTCGCACGGATGTGAGAACATGGTGGTGATGGTTTCCGTTCTCTTCTTATCCCCCTTGGACGCATGATAAGCCCTAACCACACATCCGGCGGTGTATGCTGCCTGGGCTCCCCCTCCGGGTTGGAACGAGAACTTGTCCATGCCCGAGATCTCTTTCAAGAATTCTTCGAGTTTGTAGATGATCTCCAAGACGCCTTGCATCGTTTCACTCGGCTGGAGTGGGTGGATTTCCCGTATGCCCGGATGCCTCGCAGCAATGTGTTCCTGAACCTTCGGGCTGTACTTCATCGTGCATGTCCCTTGACTGATGTCGATGGTGAGGTCCGTGCCCATCGTCTCCTGAGAGAGGCGCATGAAGTGCCTTAGAACGCGCATCTGATTTATTTCCGGGAGCTTCGGTGGTTCTTTCCTCCTCAGCCCCGGCGGTATTGCTGCGACTCCGGTTCCGACCTCCTTCCTAACCCCAGGTTCGACCTCTCGAACGAGAATTCCCCTCTCCCCCGGCACGCTCATTTCAAGGATTATTTGTTCATCCCACTTGGCTTCGTGGAATTTGCGAAGCAGGGTGCTCGGGTCTCTGGGCATTCTACCCGACCTCCTGCTTCAGCGCGCTAACTAGCGTCTGTACGTCGTCCATCGTCTTCGCCTCGGTCACGCAGTACAAGGCGCTCTGTCCTAACTCGGGCATCTCCTTCGAGAGATCCTTGCCGCCAAAAATCTTGTGTTTCAAGAGTCCCTTGTTAATCCTGGAGACACTCTTGCCCGTCTTATCGAAATTCAGGACGAACTCCTTGAAGAATGGCGATTGGAACTTTAGTCTCACGCCCTTGACCTTTGAAAGCTGACTCGCTGCGTACTGGGACATCTGCATGATCGTTCTCCCGGTTTCTTCCATTCCCTTTGGACCCATCAACGACAGGTAGACGGCGGCTGTGATGGCCCAGATGCCGGTGCTTGTTCCGGTGAATTCTTTCCCTTTTTCCCTGGAACCATAGGAAGTCCTTTCGAAGAGGACTTCGCCAAACCCGTATTCACCTTCGACGCTCGTCTCGGTTATTCCAAACATCAGGTCCTTGAATTCGCTGATGTACTTCATGTCTCCATGGGTAGCGATGAAACCGCCCACCCCTCCTCCAGCCTCCATCGGGATTCCAAGCGGATGAAAATCGCCGCACGCGATCGTGGCGCCGTATTCTGCGGGAGGGGCTATGACGCCGAGGGAGATCGGATCGCAACAGACAATGAATTCTGCGCCCCTCTCGCGATGTCGATCAGCCCTGTCTTTGGATCGAAACCAACCTCTTTGACAACGATATCTGGCTTCAAGTAGTTCGTCATCACCAACCTGGCCTCGGGGTTCATCGAGCGAGGGACGACAACTTCTCTGCGCCCCGTCAGACGAGATGCCATCCGCACCGAGGTGGCGGCGGCCTGAGCTCCGTCGTAGAGCGGGCAGCTCAGTACGTCCATATCAAGCAGTTCGCCCATGAGACTGCAGTACTCAAAGAGAGCTTGCCACTTGCCGTGGTCTGCGTACGGTTCCCCCACGTACGCGGTAAGGAACTCGCCTCGTCCGTTAATCTCGTCGCACACGGCGGGAACAAAGTGCTGTGCGCAGCCAGCGCCCAGGAAGTTGAGGTAATCCTTGCAGTTGTTGTTCTTTTCGAGCAGGCTTTCGACGTGTCGTCTTAGATCATATTCGTCTAGAATTGGTTTGGGTAGCTTGAGCTCTCTCTTGAATCTGAGATGTTCAGGTATCTCGGAGTAGAGATCCATTTCATTTTTCGCGTCAACCTCCTTTAGCATTCGTGCCTTTATTTCAGGAACCGAATTCGGTATGTAAGGGAAAACCGTCGTCGTACCCCCCCTCCCTTCGGTCATGTTAGGGGTCGAAACGCGTGTGTTTTCATAAGCATTTCTATTTCCCCGAACGAACCACAGCCGGGTCCTCTGCAATGACGTGAAAAAACGTCCCGGCTCGTCCCGCTCCCTCGTCGTTGGAAGGAGGAGTTCAGAATCTCCGCACGATCGACTTCCTAATCTGGCAGAGGGCGCGCTCGCTCGCTCAGGCGCGTAACACGAACTAGTCCGTCACTGGTCCCGCCCTGTCACTGAATCGCTGATGCCGTGCCCTTATCGAATATGTGAATCCTGCTTTCGTCAAACTTCACCCACAGCTTGTCACCTATCTCCGCCTTCACCGACACAGGCACCCGAGCTCTTAGCAACTGATCACCTATCTTGATGTCTAGTATCGCCTCCGATCCAACGAACTCCGCGACGTATACTTCGCACTGAAATCCCCCGTTGACCTCTCGAGTGCTAACCCTTGTATCGCTGGGCCTTATCCCAAGCACGACTTCTTTGTCTGCGGGTGGAGTTGGACCCGAGGTTGACAGGTCGGTGGTGAAGTTGCTCGAAACAAATTGGCTTCTTCCGTCCTTGAATCTGATCGTGCCGTCTACGAAATTCATCTGAGGCCTTCCAACCATTTGCGCTACGTACAGTGAATTTGGCCTATCATAGATGGCCTCCGGAGCGTCGAATTGGACTATCGAGCCCTCTCTGTATACGCAAATTCTGTCAGCGATGGACAGAGCTTCGACTTCATCAGCTGTGGTGAATATGGCCGTCTGTCCGATCTCCTTCTGAATTTTTCTGAGCTCAGCTCGCATGTGCAGCCTCAGCTTCGCATCGAGATTGCTGAGAGGTTCGTCCATCAGCAAGGCATCGGAGTTCCTCACGATCGCTCTTCCGATTGCTACGCGTTGTCTTTCCCCCCCGCTCAGTAGGGCGGGTCGCTTCTCCAACACGTGAGAGATGCGAAGCATCTCCGCGATGCTCCTCACACGCTTGTCGATTTCCTCCTTGCTCATCGCTCGTTTGAACAACGGAAAGGTGAGGTTTTCGTAGACCGTCTTGTGAGGATAGAGCGCGAAACTCTGAAAAACCATTGCGACGTTTCGCTCAGCCGGACGCAAATCATTGACATTCCTGTCTCCGATATAGATGTTACCGCTGTCTGGTCTTTCCAATCCTGCAATCATCCTCAGCACCATCGACTTCCCAGACCCGGGCTCACCCAGAATGGAGACGAATTCCCTATCCCTTATATCGAAACTAACATTGTCCGCAAACTTCTTACCTCCGACAATCTTCGTTACATTTTCGAATCTGACTTCAGCCATGGTACAAATTCAACCAGATCAGACTATTAACGTCCCTCCCTTCGTTTCAAAGATATGCATTCTCTCCCTGTCAATTGATAGCCAGACTTTCTGACCTACCTCAACAGATAGTCGCCTATCGGATTCGACCTGCAAAGTGATGCCGTCAACCCTTGCGTCCACGATTATCCTGTCGCCCACCAATTCTCTGACATCAACGCTAGCCTCGACGGAGTCATACATCGTCTTCACTTCGGATATGCCGATATCTTGTGGTCTTATTCCAAGAGTCAGCTCGGAGGTCGAAAGATTCTCGGCAAGGTATTTCGCAACATTCGGTGGAAGACCGATCTTGAAGCCTGCAAAATCCAGCGATAAGTCTCCATCCGACCTTACCAGACTGCAGTCGATCATGTTCATCGTCGGAGTTCCCACAAATCCGGCGACAAAGAGGTTCTTGGGTCGCCTGTAGATGGTCTCGGGTGTGTCATATTGCAGAACGGAGCCCTCGTTCATGACCGCAATCTTGTCCGCCATGGTCATACCCTCGAGCTGGTCGTGAGTCACGTAAATCATGGTCTGCTTCAACTCGTGCTGTAGCCTCTTCAGCTCGACACGCATGACCGCTCTGAGACCAGCGTCCAAGTTTGATAGGGGCTCATCCATCAAGTAGACCTGAGGTCTTCTTATGATCGCCCTGCCGATCGCGACTCTCTGCTTTTCTCCACTCGTCAGTTTGGTGGCAACCTTGTCAAGAAGACCGTCAATCCTCAGCACCTCGGCCGTTTCTTTCACTCTTCTTCGAATCTCCTCGTTCGGAAGCTTTTGCTGCTCGAGGGGAAATGCGAGATTCTCACGGACGGTAGCCCCAGGATACATCGCATAGAATTGAAAGACCATCGCGATGTCTCGCTCCGAAGGATTGAGGTCGTTGACCAGCTTCCCTCCAACGTAGATGTCTCCCCGGTCCTGCTTCTCAAGTCCCACAATCATCCGTAGGGTCGTGGTCTTCCCACACCCAGACGGACCGAGGAAGCAGACAAACCTTCCGTCTTCAACCTTCAGAGTCAGATCTTTTACGGCTTCAAGGTCGCCAAACTTCTTGCGTAAGTGCTCGAGTACGACATCCGCCATGGGGCGATTTCGTGCTTAGCGCTAATAAACCTTATAAATCAAATTCCACTCAAAAGGTGCGAACTGCGATGTTGGTCTCGACTGCGCAGGAGAAGAGGGTTCTCAGGTTGGTCGATTCTTCGCAGAACGAGGTCATAAACCTCTGCTCGGAACTGGTGAAGAGGCAGAGTATCAACCCTCTGTACACGGGCGTTGATGTGGACAAGGTATTGGGCGGCGAGAAGGAGTGCAACGAATATCTCGAGCCAGTGTTGAAGAACTTCGGGTGCAAGACGGAGCTCTTCGAGAAGGCACCCAAACGCACGAATCTGGTTGGTGTGCTGAAGGGGGCTGGAGGGGGGAAGTCGCTCATTCTGAACGGTCACATCGATACAGTTCCCTTCGGCAAGGTCGACGAGTGGACGGGCAGGGATCCGACCAGTGGTAAAGTAAGGGATGGCAAGCTATACGGTAGGGGAGCCTGCGACATGAAGGCCGGAATCGCCGCGATGATCAAAGGGATCGAAGCGATTGGAAAGGCTGGATTGAGACTAAGAGGAGACGTAATATTCGAGAGTGTGGTAGGAGAAGAAGTCATGAGTCACGAGCTCGGGACATCGGCCTGCATCGAGAGAGGCTACAAGGCTGACGCTGCCATCGACCCTGAGCCGACAGTCCTGAGTGTGATGCCCGTGACCTCGGGTCTATTCTGGATGAAGCTCAGCGTGGAGGGAAAGCCAACCCACTCGTGCGTCAGGGACCAGTTCATACGGGCGGGAGGAAAGGG
>VBPP01000184.1 GCA_005877365.1 Nitrososphaerota archaeon | reverse complement strand
GGGGCGTGTCTGTACTCGCCCATCTTCTCGTGCAAGAGGGGGGCCTCGGGCTTCATCGCCTCGACGGGGTCGAAGACCGTCGGGAGGGACTCGTACTCGATGTTCACCAGCTCGGACGCCCTCTCCGCGCCCTCTAGCGTCTCGGCGACCACCATCGCCACGGGGTGTCCCGACCACCTGACCTTCTCGACCGCGAGGAGGTCCCTGTCCCCGGCGTACATCCCGACTCTGAAGGGCATGTCCTGCCCCGTCAGCACCGCCACCACTCCGGGGACCGCCTTCGAGGCGGTCGTGTCGATCCTGGTGATTCGTGCGTGTGGCATCGTGCTGGTGACGAGCTTTGCGTGCAGTGTGCCAGGAATTGAGCAGTCATACGTGTAGACGGCAGTTCCGGTAACTTTCAGGGAGGCATCCTGTGGGGTAACTGCCCGTCCCACAGCCTCTCCGTTGCTCAAGGAGGGGTTTGACCCTATTTTCTTATAAAAATATTTCCCGGTCGTGAGGGCGCAAGGCGGAGGCAGCCTCGTAAGTCGATTATGGTGTACGTGTCAGGCCTTGATGAAGGTCGTCCCCGCCCTCCCCTCCATCGACTCAACTGCCTTTCCCAGCGAGGTTATCACGGCCGCCCTGCCGCCCCATACAGTGAAGCTGACGCACGCCTGCACTTTTGGCTTCATGCTACCAGCGAGAAACTCCCCCGCTTCCAGGAAGCGCCTTGCTTCATCGACGGTTAACTGCCTGACGCTCCTCTCTTTCGTCGTTCCGAAATTCAATTTCACCCCCTCGACATCCGTCAGGATGAGAAGCCCCTCAGCCCCCACAGCCTCGGCCAACTTCTCTGCCGCCAGGTCCTTATCGACCACGGCGTCCACTCCCTCGAGCTCTCCTTCCCCATTCATCGCGACCGGGATTCCACCTCCACCCGATGCGACTACCACGCCACCCTCGTCGAAGAGCCTCTTGATTGCCTCGGCTTCTATGATTCGAATCGGCTCCGGGGAGGGTACTACCCTGCGATAGACCCGAACTCCCTCGGGTTTCACCTTCGTCATCATGTAGCCGCGCTCAGCCTTAAGCCTCTCTGATGCTTCAAAGTCGTAGAATGGCCCGATCGGCTTCGTAGGGTTCCTGAACGCGGGGTCGCTCCTATCCACGAGGACCTGAGTCACGATGGAAATAATCGATTTGTTGATCCTGGCGTGGCCCGCTAGATTCTGCAGCGTCTGCTGAATCATGTAGCCTATCTGTCCCTGAGTCATCGCCCCGAGGACGTGCAACGGCTGAGTCGGCAGGTCGGCTCGCGCCTTTTCCTGCTGCAGTGCGAGATTACCCACCTGGGGACCGTTTCCGTGAGTTATCAGAAGCTGGTGGCCCTTCGCGAGAAGCTGGACGAGCTCAGCGCAGGCAACTCGTACATTTCTAGTCTGCTCCTCATAAGTCCCCCTCTCCTCTGACCTCTCAAGGGCGTTCCCACCGACGGCTACGACGATTCTCAAGCTCCGCCGGTCGACCTCCGCGACATTCGAACCAATGCGGTTACTCTTCGGTTACAACTCTTAAATAATCTTGAAGAGAGAAACGCGCAATTCTCGCATGAAGAGTGCAGGCGGCAATATGAAGAGCAGTGGGAAGGTCCCCTTTGTCGCTCACTGTCTCGTCAACCAGAATGCGAAGGTAGCCGATTTCGCCCGTCTCCCCGGAGTTGTTTCACCGGTCATCGATCTAATGAAGTCCAGCGGAATCCCCAGCAGTACGAGAGACTTCCCAACTCGCCTCACATCTATGAGTTTGTCCGCGACTCGGGGTATGGCATGATAAAGATGCCACCCCTCGCCACGCCCAAGGTGGCCCCCACCGGCTGGATATCGTCCGTCGCCGACCAGGTTCAGGAATGCGGAAGCCGCGGCTTTACCGTTCTGCTGCTCGGTATGAATTCGCTTCCGGGGAAGGGGGTGTGGGTCTCTCAGCTGAAGAAGGAGCTCTCGGCCAGGGGGGTCGAGATGCCGGGGACGAAGAACCTCTCCCTCTCTGACGTCGCGAGCCGTGACTCCACGAAGAAGAGTCTGGGCGGCTTTCTCAGGTAGCGACTGCGAGGATGAGCCCCCTCGAGGAAATTTCGAGCCTCCTGAGCGGGGGTGGCAGGGTGATCGTGATCGCCGAGAATGAGGTCGACCTGAAGTCTCTCCGGGGGAAGAACACCCTCTTTCTCTTGAAAGTGGCGGAGGGGTCGCTGGCGGCCGGCGGGCGGGGCGGCGGGTTTGGGGAAAGGAGGGTAGTCGCGGTCCTTGCGTTTCGGTATGAAGAAGGAGTCTGCGAGAAGATCTTCGAGACCGCCGAGGAGGGGACTGTAAGCAAATTCGAGGTTCCCTACTACGTGACTAGGATGCCCATGACAATGAGTGACGGAGCCGAGAGCGTTGGCTACGGCGTCGTCGACCCCGAACTCGTTGCCGTCTTCGCGCATAATGCGAGATGACCCCATTCCGCTCTCTGGACAGTGCGTTCGAATGGGTAGGATTCTCGGCCGAGAATCTTCTCGGCACGGTCTCTGACCGAAGGCGTCTACCCTCCGCAGCCGATTGTCTATCAAGCGAGTAGAGGAAAGCTAGCGACCCAACAAAAGCGGGCGAACATGGGGGATCGCTGACAATCGGCATCGGTTCAGGCTGTTTACAGAATCAGCCAAACGCCCAAGCATGGTCGGGCCCTCCGCGTTTTCGGCATCCACTCAACGCCGACTCACATTAAAATAACTTCACCGGAGGTCGCCCATCACCTTGCGGGTCCTTGTCACGGGGGCGAACGGAATGGTCGGTCGAAGCCTGCTGGATTACTTTTCAAAGAAAGGTGTGGAGACGATACCGACTGACCTCTCGGGGCAGAAGCTGAGCGGGAATCTTCTCGAGAAGGGTTTTGTAGCCAGCCTCGAGTCCCTCGATTTCGATGCGATAGTCCACCTCGCCGCCGTCACCGACATCAAGAAGACGGTCGAGAATCCTCGGCTCTGCTACGAAGTGAACTGCTTCGGGACCCTGAACGTCCTCGAGCTCGCGGTGAAGAAGCGTGTGAAGCGATTCGTCTTCTCGAGCTCGGCGAACGTCTTCGGCGCACCGAAGAAGCTACCCGTTACAGAGGAGTCGCCCTTCGACCCGCGAGTTCCCTACGACTACTCGAAAGTGATAGGAGAGCAGCTGGCGATGAGTTACTTCAAGAACCGAGGGCTGCCCGTCGCGATTACGCGGAGTTGGCTCCTCTTCGGCGAGCACGACCAACCCACGAGAGCCATCGTTCGTTTCATTCGGGCCTGCCTCTCGAACCAGCCGCTCACCCTCTACAACGGCGGGAAGGACACGACGGCTCCTTCGCACGCAGCGAACTACGCTAAGCTCGTCACGGCGATTCTTGAGAATGACGTATCCGCCGGCCAGGCGTTTAACTTCGGAGGCGAGAAGGTAGTCAAGATACGCGAGCTCGCCCATATGATAAAGAAGCTCACCAACTCCTCCTCAGAGCTGATACTGGCGCCACCTCGGACTGAGCTTGAAAGGGAACCACAGGTGAGCTACCCGTCCAACAGGAAGGTCGAGAAGGTGCTGGGTTATGGGCACGAACTTAGCTTGGAGGAGGGTCTGAAGAGGACGATAGAATGGGTCAGAGGCGGAGAGAAATAGTAGTCAGGAAGTGAGTATTAACTCCACCTTCACGTCGTCGGGAATCCTGAGCTTGGTAATCTGCCTCATAGTCCTATCATCGGGCTGAACGTCAAGAATCCTTCTGTGTATCCTCATCTGCCAGTGGTCGAAGGTGTGCGTGCCCTCACCGGTGGGGGCCTTTCGTGTTGTGATTTTCAAAAACTTCGTCGGGAGCGGCTGGGGGCCCTTCATCTTTACGCCTGTCTTCACAGTGATCTCCTTGATCTCATTGGCGACCCGATCCAGCTGCTCGAGGTTGGTGCTCGTCAGCTTTATCCTGGCGAACTGAGGCAATTTCTTTTTGAAGCGCTTTCTCAGATGGTATTAAGGTTGCGTATCAGACCGGGAAATGCCACTTCTTTCCCTGTGTATAGTCGTAGACCTGAATGCTCTTCGTCTCGTAATAGTAGTCGAGCCCCTCTATGCCTAGCTCTCTCCCAAAGCCGCTCTGCTTGAAACCCCCGAATGGGACCTCCGCCCTCGCAATAGGCGGCGAGTTCACCCATGTCGTCCCCGCTTCGATCCGCTCAGCGGCGTAGTAGGCCCTCTCCACGTTGCTGGTCCACACCGAAGAGCCCAGCCCGTAGATTGTGTCGTTCGCCCGTTCGAGAGCTTCATCCATGTCTTTGACCACGAAGATCGGGAGGGCTGGTCCGAAGCACTCCTCTCGAGCCATCGTCGCCCCGTAGTCGACATCGGCCAGAAGGGCCGGCTCGTAGAAGTATCCCCTCGCGAGCTCCTCTCCCTTCGGGCGCTTCCCACCGGTCAGGACCTTGGCTCCCCTCACCTTCGCGTCCTCGACCATCGATTCGACCTTCTCCCTCTGCTCGGCGTTGTGAAGCGGACCCATGTGCGTTTTTGGGTCGAGCCCCGGGCCGAGCCTTATCGTCTTCACCTTCCTCACCAGCCTCTCCGTGAACTCGCTCGCTATCTTCTCGAAGAGAAATAATCTCTTCACCGATGTGCACGACTGACCACAATTCCTGAACCTCCCCCAGGCCGCGCCCTCGACCGCCAGCTCCACGTCCGCGTCGTCGCAGACAATCATGGGGTCGGAGCCTCCGAG
>VBPP01000183.1 GCA_005877365.1 Nitrososphaerota archaeon | reverse complement strand
CCTCGGCACCGAGATGAAGGACGTGATCGAGCTGGCTAGGAGGAGGGGCGTCCACATCTTCGCTATCCCGTACCTGGAGATACTCAAGAAGGTAGGAGAGCAATTCGGTGAAAGCTCCCTGAGCAGCCTCGCAAGGATGGTCAACGTGATGGCCGTCGCCTCCTCGTTCGCGCTCCTCGGCTACGAGGAAGAGACTGTCAAGGACGCAGTCAGGCGCCAGTTCAAGTCGAAGCCGAAAGTGGCAGAGATGAACGCGGGGGCGGTCGGTGCGGCCTACGACTACGTCAGGACGAAGTACAACGGCGGCTTCGGCTACAAGCTCCAACCGGTCAAGACGGACGAGAAGAGACTCTTCGTGAGGGGGAACAGCGCCGTTGGGATAGCCAAGGAGCTGGCGGGGTGCAGGCTTCAGACCTACTACCCGATCACGCCGGCGAGCGATGAGAGTGAGTTCCTGGAGGCTCGCGAGGTGATCGACCTCGACGGGTCCGCCGCGCTCGAGAATCCGCAGGTGGGGGAGGCGCAGCTGCTCCAGAACAAGGGTTCGATCGCCGTCATCCAGACGGAGGACGAGATAGCCGCGATAACGATGGCGATCGGGGGCGGGCTCACGGGTGTTAGGTCCGCGACATCGACATCCGGTCCTGGCTTCTCCCTCATGGCGGAGGGGCTGGGTTGGGCGGGGATCAATGAGGTGCCGGTCGTCGTCACCCTCTATCAGAGGGGAGGGCCGAGCACGGGCCTTCCGACGAGGCACGAACAGGGCGACCTGAGGTTCGCTCTTCACGCGGGGCACGGCGAGTTCCCAAGACTCATCCTCGCGAGCGGAGACCTCGAGGAAGCCTTCTACGACACCGTGAGGGTATTCAACTATGCAGAGAGGTATCAGACCCCCGTGATTCATCTGATTGACAAGGCGCTCGCCAACTCTGACGTCACTCTTCCACCTTACGACGTCAACAAGGTGAAGATAGAGCGAGGCGCTCTCCTGAAGGGCACGCTCCAAACCCCCGAGGGAGGAGAGTTCCACCGATTCAAGCCCACCCCGACGGGCGTTTCGCCCAGGCCGGTGCTGGGCACGAAGGGAGGCGTCTACTGGAACACTGGCGACGAGCACGACGAGCTCGGCCACATAACGGAGGACCCGACGAACCGAAACGCGATGATGCAGAAGAGGATGTCTAAGCTCGAGCTGGCGGATAGAGAGATCCCCCTAAAGGAGAGGGTGAACTTCTTCGGGCCGAAGGACGCCCCGATAACGCTCGTCAGCTGGGGGTCAACTAAGGGCGCGATCCTCGACGCGATGGAGTGGCTCAAGGAGGACGGAATCATAGTGAACTTCCTCCAGATCAGGCTGATCCATCCTTTCCCCACGGAGTACGTCAATCAGGTCCTCTCGAAGGCTATGAAGATCGTCGACGTCGAGATGAACTACTCGGGTCAGCTCGGGGGGCTGATCAGGGAGAGGACGTGCATCCCGATAGAGCAGTACATAGTGAAGTACAACGGCCGCCCGATGTCCTCGGAGGAGGTCTACGAGGCTGTCAAGCTTGTCTCTGAAGGGAATGCTCCCAAGAAGGTGGTCTTGACCCGTGGCGCTTAAGCTCTCGGAACTCAAGACGGAGGCGCACAACGACTGGTGCCCCGGGTGCGGGGATTTTGGTATCCTCAACGCCGTCCAGATGGCGCTAGCGGAGATGAGCATCGACCCGAGCAACACCGTCATCGTCTCGGGGATAGGCTGCTCGGGGAAGGTCCCTCACTTCATCAAGACGTACGGCGTGCACACCCTCCACGGAAGGTCACTGCCTTTCGCCACTGGAATCAAGCTCGCCAATCCTAAGCTCGAGGTGATTGCCGCAGGCGGGGACGGCGACGGGATGGGGATAGGCGCGGGCCACTTCGTCAACTCCGGTAGGAGGAACGTCGATATGGCTTACATTGTCTTCGACAACGGAGTCTACGGCCTGACGAAGGGGCAGGCCTCCCCTACGCTCAAGCTTGGGGTAAAGACGAAGTCCCTCCCGAAGCCGAACATCAATCAGGGCATCAACCCGATCCTTCTCGCGCTGGCCGCGGGCTACACCTTCATCGCGAGGGGGTACGCCTACGACGTCAGGCATCTCAAGGACCTGATCCGGAGGGCGATTCAGCACAAGGGCTTCGCCTTCGTCGACGTTCTCCAGCCCTGCCCCACGTATAACGACGTCACGACGAAGGAGTACTGGGCCGGGGAGGGACACCTCGACATCGAGGGGAAGGTGGTGCCTAGGACCTACAAGCTCGAGGAGGGGGGATACGACGGGGTCGTCCATACGGGAAGCGACGAGGAGGTCGCGCAGAAGATTCAGCAGGCGGTCTCGAAGAGCTTCGAGTTCGGAGACCACACCCCGCTAGGTGTCTTCTATCAGAACGAGCACATCCCGACCTTCGAGGAGAGGCTGACGGCAAGAATGCCGAGCTACGGTAGCAACCCTCCAGCCCTGCAGGAGATAGCTCACGAAGACGGGACGCCCCTCACCAACGTCCAGAAGATGCTGGACGAAATTCGCGTCACATAATACCGGCCGCCCCATCGTCGAAGATTTATCACTCACGTCTGGGCGTCCTCCCTCTTCATGCTCGTCGCCGTCGGCACGAAGAACCCGTCCAAGCTCGAGGGGGTGAGGAGAGTCTTCACCGACTTCTTTCCCGACGTCAGGTTCGAATCTCTCGACACGTCATCCGTCACTAACGCTCAGCCGATCGGGGTGGACCAGATAATCGAGGGTGCCATCAGGAGGGCGCGCTTCGCCATCTCAAAGACTCGCGCCCGGTTCGGGGTCGGAGTAGAAGCAGGAATCTTCCCTATCAACAAGAGGCTCGGCCACATGGACCACCAGGAGGCCGTCATCATGAACCGGCGCGGGAGGTTCTCTCTGGGCTCCTCCGCCGGCTTCATGCTCCCGTCGCGGTGGATGAGGAGGATGATTAGGGAGGGGAATGAGCTGGAGCACTACGCGGTCGAGATGACGGGCGTCTCGGGCGTGGGCGACAAGGAGGGTCTCGTGTACCATCTGACGAAGGGAAGAATATCGAGAGCGGACCTGACGGAGCAGTGCGTCAGGACGGCGCTAGTCCCGTGGTTGCACGCCAACCTCTACGGCTTCTGAAAATCACGTCGACCCTCTTGGATCAAGACGACCGACCATCAGCCCTTTCGTTCCTCCCTTCCTTCAAACTCGTCAAGATGATTTCTTGAGCCGTTGAGCTAATCGCACTGATTTAACAGGCGAACGTATATATATTGAACTCGATTCAAATGAGCCCGCGCATTTTTTGGCGGCGTCTGCATTGAGCTTACGGGCGTAGCCCACGCGGTGATATGCACGACCTCCAGGTGCGCGTACAAGGTGGAGATCTAACGAGTAGTTAGATCTGACGTGGGCTGTGCTCAAACACCTCGCAGAAATGCGTGGCTGTACTTCCTGTAATCGACTCCGGTTGATCCTGCCGGACCCGACTGCTATCGGAATGGGATTTAGCCATGTTAATCATGCGTTCCTCGAGTGCGAGGGACGCGGTGTACGGCTCAGTAACACGTAGTCAACCTACCCTAGAGACGCGGACAAACCCGGGAAACTGGGGCTAATACGCGATAGGTCATATCATCTGGAAGGAGATATGGCCGAAAAGGACGGTGCGGGCTTCTTCCGCATCATTCGCTCCAGGATGGGACTGCGGCCGATCAGGCTGTTGGCGGGGTAATGGCCCACCAAACCTGTAACCGGTACGGGCTTTGAGAGAAGGAGCCCGGAGATGGACACTGAGACAAGGGTCCAGGCCCTACGGGGCGCATCAGGCGCGAAAACTTCGCAATGCGCGAAAGCGTGACGAGGCTATTCCGAGTGTTTTCCGCTTAGGAGAACTTTTCTTAGCTGTAAAAAGGCTGGGGAATAAGGGGAGGGCAAGTCTGGTGTCAGCCGCCGCGGTAATACCAGCTCCTCGAGTGGTCGGGACGATTATTGGGCCTAAAGCATCCGTAGCCTGTTCTGTAGGTCTCCTGTTAAATTCAACCGCTCAACGGTTGGGCCGCAGGAGATACCGCAGGACTAGGAGGCGGGATAGGTGGACGGTACTCCGCAGGTAGGGGTAAAATCCTTTGATCTGCGGAAGACCACCAGATTGTCTGCGTGGAGAGATTCATGCAGGCAAGGTGAATGGCG
>VBPP01000182.1 GCA_005877365.1 Nitrososphaerota archaeon | reverse complement strand
TACCCTGCAGAAGCTGCAGGATCAGCCCCGATGTGACGATCGGTCCTATGCCGAGCTCCATCAGGGTTCCCTGAGTCGAGGCGAAGATTATTCTCAGGAACTGAAACGGGTCCTGCTTCCCCGCCCCGAACTGATAGAGGGGCGTGATTGACATGACGAGGTAGACGATCAGCGCCAACCCCGTCCAGATGAACCGCTCATTTAGCGACGGCTTTCTTTCGGGCTTGGGTATCTCGGGTAGGACGGTCGCGGCCGTCTTCACAAATTCTCTAAGGGAAGCCAACGATTCAGCCTCTGGACTAGAGTATCTTTCCTCCGGCCGCTCCTATTTTAGCCTGAGCCCTCTTCGTGAACGAACCGACCCTGACCTGGTAGGGACCGCTCACGATGTTTCCAGAGCCGAGGAGCTTCTTGACCCCCATCGCTGCGAGGTCGATCTCGCCCGTTTTCCCCGCCCTCCCGGACGCGAGCGCGTCCAGGTCGCCGACATTTATCCACTTGGATGGTCTCGTCTGGCGAGGGGGCCTGAACGGGTCGCGCCCGAAGTGGTCGGGCTCGAACTTCACCGTCCAAGACCACTTGTGCTTGTGGAGCCCTGCCTGTCCGTGGCCGCCCTGTTTCCCCGAATGCCTGTGCTGCCCCACTTGCCCGTAGCCGTGGGTTCTCGAGCCTCGCATTCGCCTGACCTTCCTGCTCCGGGTGGGCATCTTCTATATCATCCTCCTGACGAGCTCGGGGAGCTTCGGATTCATCCCGAGAACGCCGCCCTCTCCGAACTTCCTCCTCGTCGAGACCTTGAATCCACCCCTCGGGGGACTCAGATTGAAGAAGGGCCTGAGCCCCTTCACGGCTGAAAGACGCATCTCACCCTCCATCATCTTGGACGCCAGCTCCTCAGTCCCCTTGAAGCCGAGTTCATGAAGCTCATCCCCATCGAGTTTCTTCCTCTCGCTCACCTTCCCCCTCGATTCCAGCAGAGACGCGAGCAGCTCCTTATCCAGCGGCGCCCAGGCCACGAAGTCCCTGGAGAGGTCGAGCAGGCCGAGTGACGAAGGGTCATCCCTGACGACAGTCGCGGAGAACCTTCTTTCGACCCGCAGCTCTCTCAGCGCGGACCTTACCTCTCGGCGGACGTTTATCTGACCGTGAAGGTTGACGACGAGGAGGAGTCCCATTATTCCACCTAGAGGCTCAGGGCGTGAGACTTCCTGAAGGCGTCGTAGACGGCGTTCGCGAGTGACGACATAGTGCTCGTAGAGCCGAAGGTCCTGATCCACGCGTCCTTGATGCCGGCGAGCGCGAGCAAGTTCTTGAGCGCCGGTCCAGCGACCAGCCCGAGGGACCTCGGCCCGGGGATGATTTCGACTGCGACGGAGCCCGCCTTCCCCTTGATCCTGTAAGGCACCGAGTGGCGGGTGCCACACCTGCACTCCCAGCTCCCGCAACCTATCTTAATCGGGATGATGTTGAGAAGGGCGTTATAGGTTGCCTTGTCTATCGCCTCCCTCATCTGGGGGGCCTTCCCCTTGCCGACCCCGAACCACCCTCCCCCGTTCCCCACCGCGACGACAGCCCCGAACCTCGTCAGCTCCCCCGCGTCGGTCTGCTTCTGCACGACTCCGACACCAACCACTTCGTTCCTCAGGTCGGGGAGCAGCTTCTTGACAATCTCGGCCTCTCGGACTCTCTGTCCCGTCCGGAAGATCTCTCCGAGCGATGTGACCTTCCCCTCCGCGACCATCTTTCCGAGCTTCGTCTTCGGCACCCAGACCTCTTCCCTCTCCTCCTGCCGCCTTCCGAACCCGCTCATCGCTTTGAGCCTCCCTGTATTGCCTGTTTCGCCTTATCAAACTGGGCGGGATATTCTTCGGGCTTGAAGCCTCCGCTGAGGAGGGAGGAGAAACGCCTCTGATATGCCTCCTTGTCCTCATTCAACATCGACGAGGCGTACCTCGCTATTGTGTCTCCCCTCAGCCGCTCCTCTGGCGGGAGGACGTCCTCGGAGACCGGAATCTGCACGCCACCGTCCCTCGCACCCTTCACGAATGCCGCGATCCTTGAACCCTTGATGAATGGGTTGAGTCCGTTGTAGAGGACCGCATCTTTGACTCCCTTCTCCACCGCCTTCTTCCCGGCGAGGAGGCCGAGGAGATAACACGCCGGTAAAGACTTCAGAGAGCCTTGCCACTTCAGCTTCCGAAGGGAGTGCGAATGAACAGATGACAAGACTCCGTCACCCTTCACATCAGGCCTGACGAACTGCGCAGAGACATTCTTCCCCGAGAAACGGACCACGAGAAGGATTCGGTGAGATGCTACGGCTCTCTTTCTGGCCCTGTAGTCTGTGAGTCCCATCCTCCTCCTTCGCTGAATCTGGACGTGGCGATGATTCGTCTACCGCTTCGCCTCCTTCATCAGCTCGAGGAGGTGCTTGACCCCCCTGACTTGTCCTCCCTTCACCTGCTTGTAGAGGCTCCAGTACGAGGCCTTCGAAATCTCCCCCCTCGCGCGGGCCACCTTCAGCCTTCTTCGCAACGAGCGGACTTTGCTGACCCACCTCTCCTTCCTCGAAACCCTCGCGGTCTTGCTCCCCTTGAGCGAGCCCGAACCCCTTCCTCTCTTCAGCTTCTCACTCCTCTGCCTGTAGCGACCCCGAGAAACCCCCCTCTCCGGGGCGACGGTGATCGCGCCGAACCCGACCAGCCCTCTGATTGTGCTCCGAGTGATGGCGTCTTGTATCAGGTCCGAGTATTCGTCGTCGAAGATGATCCTGTCCTCCCCGACGCCGAGTACGTCGGCCGCGAGCCTTCTCTTACTTCTTAGATTCAACGACTATCCTCAACCCCGTCGGGTTCACGACCCTGACTCCGAGCTCCTTCGCCCTCCTCAGGATGAGCGCTCTCTTCCTCGCCCCCACGGTTGCACCCATGCGCGCGACGTCCCTCCCGGGCACGACTGATTCGAGCTCGGCCTGGTTGTGGACCATCACTTCGTAGTGCCCGCTCGGGTGGAGATACCTCGAGACGAGGGGACCCCTGTAGCCAACCTTCGCGCGGCGGGGCCAGCCCTTCTTGCTCTTCCTTACCTTGTTGTCGAGCCCCTTCGGTTTTCTCCATTCTGGGCTGAGCCTGTCGTACCTCCAGCTCTCCGGACGCACAAACGCTGGCCTTCGTTTGGCAAACTCGCTCCT
Organism: Nitrososphaerota archaeon; assembly: GCA_005877365.1. GTDB lineage: Archaea > Thermoproteota > Nitrososphaeria > Nitrososphaerales > Gagatemarchaeaceae > TA-13. Next base: position 1,640 of record VBPP01000182.1, on the reverse strand, counting down.
GATTTCGACGAGCTTCTTGAGCTTCACAGCATCCGAGGGGTCGCTCTTCTTCCTGGGCATCTATCTAACTTTCACCAGCCCTCCCCTTTTTGGTATATGTAGATACCGTCGAGGAAGATCCTCTGGTCCTTCCGCTTGATCTTCGTCGCAAGCTCCAAGTTGGCTGAGGTCTGACCAACGTCCTCGAGAGAGACGCCCTTCACGACGACGTCGTCGCCCTCCGTCGTCACCTTGCAGTCGCCGATGATCCGCGAAACCCTCGGAGACCGCTCGCCCACGAAGTTCTCGACGACCACAGCGTCCCCCTTCGTCTTCACGGAGATGGGGAAGTGAGCGTAGACGACCTTCAGTCGGTAGGTGTATCCGTGAGTGACACCCTTGACCATGTTCCTGACGATGGAGTGGACCGTGTTCGAGACGGTGGAGTCCTTCTTTCTTGCGGAGAAGGGCCTAATCAGGACGCTCCCTCCTTCTACTTGAATCTCGACGTTGATCCTTGCGAAGTCTTTCCTTATCGTCCCCAATTTTCCTTTGACGGCGAAGGACCTCCCCTCCAGGGAGGCGGTTACGCCTTCGGGAAGCTTGATACTCTGGGCCGCGAGTTCAGTAGACATAGCCCAAGAGTCTCCCGCCCAATCCCTTCTCCTGGGCTTCTGTGTGCTCCATCACCCCCGCGGGCGTCGAAACGATCAGGATTCCCACCCCGACCGCCGGGAGGAACCTGTGCTCCCAAGCTACCAGAGCGCGCTTCTTGACGGGGAACCTCGGCGAAATGACCGCGCACCTGTTTATTCTGCCGAGAAGCTGTATCTTGAGCTTGCCGCCGACCCCGTCTCTGATCAGCTCGAACTCCCCGATGTACCTTCTCTTCTGAAGAACCGTGAGGACCTCCCCCGCGAGGCTTGAGGCGGGAATGACGATGCATTCCTTCTTGTGCCTCATCTCCGAGTTCTGAAGGCTCGCGAAGAGGTTCGCAAGCACCTTTATCGCGGGCATCCTTACAGATCTCTCCTAATCGTACTTCTTGAATCCAAGCTTCCCCGCAACCTCCCTGAAACACTGCCTGCAGAGCAAGAGGTCGTATGACCTGATGACCGCGCCGTACTGCCCGCACCTCTTGCAGTAGTGGGTCGACTTGCCGTAACCTCTCTTCTTAGGGTGCCTCTCTTTCACTCCACCATCACCACAACAGCGCCGAAGTGCGACTGGAAGTAGGAGATCGCCTCTTCCCGCTTTATGACATGCTCCTTCCCCACCCGCGAGGACCTCCTAAGCCTCCTGGCCACCCTGTAGCCCGGGCGCTCAAGGAGAACAGAGACGTTTATCCCGAGTATCCCCAGCGCCGGGTCGTACTTCGTTCCCGGAATCTCTATGTGCTCTTTAATGCCGAAGGAGACGCTCCCGCGCTCGTCGAAGGAGGATTGAGGGATTTTGTTCTCCCTCGCGACCAGCAACCGGCTGATGAGCTCCTTCGTCCGCTCTCCCCTTAGCGTGACGACGACTCCGATCGGCTCACCCTTGTGGACGCCGAATTCACGGATGCTCTTTTTCGCCCTCCGCTGGCTGGGCTTCTGCCCCGTCAGCAGCTCGAGAACCTTCTTCGCCCTCTCGATGGCCTCCCCCGACTTCCCGACGCCTAT
>VBPP01000181.1 GCA_005877365.1 Nitrososphaerota archaeon | reverse complement strand
TGAGTAGTTTGCAACTATGTTGGCTGTCGACCCCGTAAGGGAACCGAGAGAGACCGCATTCAACAGGTCCGCGAGTCCGAGCGCGTTCCAGACGAGTGCCAGGGCCCATGTCCTCATTCCGCCCCTCCCCATCGCGAAGGCCACGATCGGAGCAGTCACCGCCGTCAGGGCATCGCCCGTCGAGGCGGGGATCACAAACGCCGCCGGCAGGGTGCCGTTGCGCAGACCGATTACGAAGACCAAGCCGATAAGGCGGAAAATCTGAATCCCGACGAGTATCCTCGCGTATCTCACCGTTCTCGGCAGCCTCTCCGTCATCGAAGTCTGGGGCTTACCTTCCATCTGGTCGCCATCGCTGGCAGGAGTATATAATGACAAAAAGACGCTCCCGCGCTCCTTCCGCTGCTTCTCCTGTCCATCCGGCTTCTACTTTCGGATTCAATTCTCTGAGGATATCACATCACAAGCGTCGATGAAAAGCTCGCGACCGTTGAAGGAAGGGACTCAATGGCACCCAGCGTGAAATGAAGTCGGAGACTTCTCTAAGGAACCATCCGGGCTTGGGCTGCGGTCAATGTACCCCTACTATCCCTGAGCAACTAGAAGGGTACGAGAACCCATTTCTCAGGACCGCGCTACTTCGCCTGCTCGCCCTGCTCGACGGTGCGCGCGATCACGTAAGTCCTGATCAGGGCAGTCCCCGCGGAGAGCATGACGAAACCAATCACGGCGGATAGGAGAGCAGCGACAACGGCCTGAGCGGGGGGAGAGATTAGAGACACGGAGGCGAGGAAGAAGTAGACCGATACCGCTATCAGCGCTACCCCCGCCCAGAGCGATGTGCTCGAGTACTTCCTTGCCATGCTATCTTTCACCTTCCAGGCGTCGAGCGTATAAAACTCCTCGTTGCAGTACCACTCAACCCCAGAGCAAGCGGATCACCTGTCTGATGATGTCCTGACCCTGGACGACGTATGAGTCTATGGTCCTCACGAAGTTGCGCGCGGTCGTTTCAAGGTCCCCCGCTCCAGCACCCTGTACCCCGTGAAGGCCGAAGATCGACAGAAGGTTGTCCCACAGACCCTGGGGGCTGACCACGAAGAGGGAGAGGGAAGACACGGAGACGACGCAGACAATCGAAACGCTAAGCCAGCCCCAGCCGGAGGCGGGCTTCACCCGAGCCTGCCTTCTGAGTTTCTTCGCGATGTCCTCCACCTCGTTGAGAGCCATCTTCACGGCGTCCTCGTACGTCAGCGTGAAGTACATTATGATCGGTTCGAGGATCTGACGCATCGCCCAGATCAGCGCCCCCGCGACCCCGATTGAGACGAAGACGAGCCCGAAGCGGCTTTCCAGGTAAAGGGAGGATAGCGTCGAGAGGGGCTCCGGGAGGAGCTTTGTCTGGAGCGTCAGCGTCGTCACGATCCCAGAAACGGCGACGGCGAGCGCCACAGCGGCGAGGAGTGGGAGGACGAGCTCGAGCGACGTGCTCAGGAGCTGGTACCCGAGCGGCCCCTTGCCCTCCACGAGGGCCGGCCGCCCGCCTAGGAGCTTCGCCGCCCTCGCGTAGTTGAAGCCGATCAACGCCATGAAGGTAGCGAGGATGACTAGTGAGACGCTACCCGTGAGGCCGAGCGCTGTTCCGAAGAACCCGGACTCGCCGAGCGCGGCGGCGGCCAGGAAGAACGAAGCGGTCAGAAGGGTGACTAGGGCGGAAGGCCTGAACCTGACAACGGCCAGAACGGAGAGGGCGAGCAGGCCCCAGGGGAGCAACTGGACCAACTCGGTGATCCCCGGTCCGAAGGAAGCGACCTGAGGAGTGAACTGTCCCGGGTTCGCGGCGACGGACGAGGAGAAGAAGAGCTGAAGAGCGATCGCCGGAAGCGAGAGCGCGTAGTAGGTGATCGCCTCCCTGCTCGCATACTTCTTTGAGGCTGTCGCCTTCAGGACCCGCCCCTCCTCCTCATCTCCTCGACGCGAGCGACAAGCTTCGGGAAGAAGTCGCTCGGCCCCACGTCGAGGACCCTGATCCCGAGCTTGGCGGCTTCCCTCACGATTCTCTTCCTCGTCCGCCACTGGTACGTCGCGTTTATCGAGTAAATCGTCTTGTCGAGTCCCGTGAGGCCGTGGGCCTCGAAGAGCGGGGTGAACGGTGATATCACTATCACCTCGTGCTTCATTCCCACGAGTTGCTTCAGGGCGGCGAGGTCGACCTCAGACTCCATGTCGGTGATCACGAAGAAGAGTGTCCTTCCCTTCACCCTCCCGAGCGCGAGCGAGCGCTTGACCCCCATGCTGAGCTTCTGAGCCTGGGATGGCGTGGTCCTGACCGAGCTCAGCCTGCTCATGATCCTCGTCGTCTGCAGCCTCCCCTTAGCGATCGGGATGACCTCCGCCGAGTCTTTCCCCCCGATGAGAGTCAACCCGACGAGGTCTCCCCTCCTCGTAAGGTATGCCACAAGAGATGTTACGGCCCTCGCCGCATAATCGAGCTTCGTCACTCCGGCCTCCCCGTAGGCCATCGTCTCGGTTATGTCGAGGAGGAGCATCACGTTGAGCTGCGTCTCCGCGTGCGTCTCCTTCAGCATCAGCTCCCCCGTCCTCGCTGTCGAGGACCACTCTATCCTCTTGAAGGGGTCGCCCGGCTCGTACTTCCGGATGTCGGCGAAATCCATGCCCTCCCCCTTTCTCCTCGACGTGATGCTCCCGCCATACGCCGAAATCATCATCGCGGTGAGAGCTCCGCGTGCGATCTCTTCCCCGCTAGGGGTCACGTCGATGAAGTCAGGCGCGGGGATTCTCCTCTCGTAGTAGAAGAGCCCCGCGATATCGCGGGTGACCAGGCTGACCGTTCCAAACGGATGCGAGCCCACCGAGGTCGGCGTCATTGCGTAGACCATCCTGGAGTACCCCTTGGCTGGAATGGCGAGGACCACCGCGTTCGAGCCCACCTTCAATCTGAAGAGGGGCGGGTATGGGTCCACCACTTCAGCGTTGAGCCTGATGAATGTCCTGTTCACGAACGAGACCGTCACCTCGACTTCGTCCCCCTCGGCGATCCGTTTCGTGTACGCCCTCCTGACCTCGAGGAGGTCCAGCGCCTTGGTCTTGATCTGCAGCACCAGCTTCGAGACATAGTAGTAGAGGAAGAGACCGATTCCCGCCAGCAGGAGGGCGAAGGTGGACCCCAGGACGGCGACGAGACCCAGGGTGATGAAGACCGCGGAGAGCAGGAGGACCGTGTTACCCCGAGGCGTCCTCTTGAAGACCAATCAGGGGACCTTTACGCCCTTCATGATGTCATCGACTACCGACTTCTGCGCCACCCCGTCCAGGAGCGCCTCCTGGGTTAGAATGAGCCGGTGGGCGAGGACGTGCGGTGCCACGCGTTTGACGTCATCCGGAATGACGTAACCCCTCCCCTCAATCATCGCCACGGCCGCGGAGGCGCCCTGGAGGGAGGTCGCTGCCCTCGGGGAGCCTCCGAGTTTCACGAACCTGTGCGCCCTCGTGCTCTCGACGATGTCGGTTATGTAGCCCCTCACTGTCTCGTCGATGTTCACGCTCCAGATGCCGTTCATGATGCCCTCCACAGTCCCTCCGTCGACGACGGGCTTGATGTTCCACTCCGCAACTCCCTTCATGTTCCTTAGTATCGCAAGAGTCTCCTCCCTCGTGGGGTAACCGATCTCTATCCTCATCAGGAACCTGTCCACCTGCGCCTCGGGGAGCGGGTAAGTCCCCTCGAACTCAATCGGGTTCTGGGTCGCGAGCACCATGAAGGGGGAGGGGAGCTTCAGCGTCGTCCCCTCGATCGTTACCTGCTTCTCTTGCATCGCCTCGAGGAGGGCGGACTGCGTCTTCGGAGACGCCCTGTTTATTTCATCTGCGAGGATTATGTTTCCGAAGATCGGCCCCTTTCTGAGTTTGAAGTCGCTCTCCTTCTGGTCGTAGATGTACGTCCCGATTATGTCCGAGGGGAGAAGGTCGGGTGTGAACTGGATTCTCTCAAACTGAAGACTCAGTGAGCTCGCTACCGCCTTTGCTATCGTGGTCTTCGCCACGCCGGGGACGCCTTCCAGGAGGACATGCCCCCCGGCGATGAGGCACGCCTCAATCATCTTCAGCTCCTCCCTCTTCCCGACGATTACCTTGCCGACTTCGCCGATCACCCTGTCGGAGAAAAGCTTCGCCTGACCGTCCCCGGTGCTCAAACGCCGACCTCCGTGAACCTAGAGGACATATAAGCCTCAGCGCCCCCGAACCGCATACTCCGCCTTCTCCTTCATCTCCGCGCTCCCCGTGATCGTTATACCGAGCTGGTTCAGCGTCTCCTCGGCTCTGGTCGTGAGCGTGGAGACGCGCGACTTCCACCTGAAGACGGGAGGGAAGAGGAATCTGCGCTTCCCGTTGGCATACTCGTACATCCTGCGCAGGTCGGCGAAGAGCTTGAACGCCTCTCCCGCCCTGGCTCCGAAGCGCGTCTGGAGCTCCTCCAGGCTCACCGAAGAGACGCCAAACCCGAACTCCTTCACCATGATGTCATCGAAGACCTCGTACAGCCTGGCGAGCGTGGCCACGTAGAAGCTCTTGTTCCGCGAAGTGGTGAGGAAATCAATCCTCGATTTGGACTCTGCCACAATCGACCTCTCCACGCTCGGGATCGGCTGGTCGTCCTTCCCCTTCATTTCAGGGGCAAACCACCTTCTAACCGCCCCATAAACCGAGAGGAGGATAGACATTGCGATTCCCACTCGTGCGAGGGCTTCCGGGATTGAGATACCGAAGTTCTGAAAGAGCGCCTGGGTCTGCGCGGGAAGGCTCCCGTAGTAGCTGTTCAGCCCCGAGAGGAGCTGCGCGAGGGCGTACGCGACGATAGGGCCGACGGGTATTCCGAGGGAGAATTT